>NZ_JBGTHY010000265.1:0-10737 GCF_041745955.1 Pricia sp. | reverse complement strand
CTATATTTTATCGTTAGTGCCAAAAATAAGGTATTACTCGTAGGATACTGATTCGTAACGATGATGTTTTTGACGCTATTGCCAAAGGAGCCCAGAAATCTCCAGATTGCCCACCAGTCCATCCCAAGTTTTGCCACAGCGTTCTTCTACCGCCTTATCCGGTTATAACTCCGTCTTCATAATCCTGTCCCAAAACGTAAAATAGAGTCCAAAATGTTTTTTTGAATTGCGGTGGTGGTAATCGTGATGCGTCGCACCGATAATATATTTGCGGAAGAGACCGTAATTTTTTTTCGAGGGATAAATCTCCACTCCCGCGTGGTTAATTATCGCCGAAATGGTCATAAGGGCAAGGGTAATCATAATGGCGATTACACTCATGGGGATAATCAAAAGCAGAACCGGAACAATCAATGCCTGAAGGAAGGACTCTACGGGATGGAAAGAAAAAGAAGTGAATACGGTAGTGTCCACACTTTTATGATGCTCCATATGAAAGCGGCGAATGACCTTCGATCGGTGCATCCATCGATGTAACCAGTAATAGTAGGTATCATGTAATATGAGGTAGAGCAAGATGCTGACCGGTATGTACCATAACGGGAATTCGTTGATATCAGCATATATTTGCGTGTAGCCTTTCTGACGGAGTATCAAAAGCAACATTCCCATTAAACTGAAAATTACGGCACTATATGCGGAAAGCAAAAGTTCTCTCTTGATTTGTATGCCGTTGGGATTTATTTCGGACAATATCCTTTCCCTAAGCCTTTTTCGGTAAATTACCAGGAATACCCAGTGATAGGCGCCCGATATAAAAATATAGCGGAAAAAAACAATTAGAAACAGCAGAACAAATGACGTAATGAACGTTCCGATATCCGTAAAGTCCAAGGTTTCTATTAGTTGCATCTTACCATCTAGGTTTGCGGACAAAAATCAATTCATTGCACTTTGCAAAGATACCGATACCGTAAGCAACCTAGGTACATGATGAAACTAATTCTCAATTAATTTGCACCCTGATCCTAAGCGATCATCCCGTGTGGGTCGATGACATATTTTTTTGCCGCGCCCTTATCAAAATCGGCATACCCTTTTGGCGCATCCGCCAATGGGATTACCTGCACGTTTACCGCTTTGGCAATAGCGATTTTCTCGTTCAAAATGGCCTGCATCAGCTGGTAGTGATAGCGCATTACGGGACATTGCCCGGTATGCAAGGAGTGCGATTTGGCCCAACCCAGCCCCAACCGGATTTTCAAGACACCTTTTTGGGCACTTTTGTCTTCGGCACCGGGATCTTCCGTCACATATAGACCGGGAATGCCTATCTGCCCGCCGGCCCTTGTTACCGCCATGGCCTGATTGAGGACTACGGCAGGCTGTTCTTCGGTACCTTTTCCATCGTGACCCATGGCCTCGAAACCAACGCAATCGACGAACGAATCTACTTCCGGACTTCCCGTGATTTCGGCAATCTGCTGTTCTAAAGGCGTGTCCTTGCCCAGATCTATGGTTTCACAGCCAAAGGAACGGGCCTGTGCCAATCGGTCTTTGCTAAAATCGCCTACGATGACGACCGCCGCTCCCAGTAAATGGCAACTTGCGGCACAGCCGAGCCCGACCGGGCCGGCACCGGCGATATAAACTACGGAACCGGGTCCTACGCCCGCGGTAACAGCCCCGTGGTAGCCAGTGGGGAGAATATCGGACAACATGGTCAGGTCCTTGATCTTTTCCATGGCCTGATCTCTGTCAGGAAACTTGAGCAGGTTGAAATCGGCATAGGGCGCCATGACATATTCCGCCTGGCCGCCTACCCAGCCCCCCATATCTACATAACCAAAAGCGGCACCGGGGCGGTCGCCGTTGACGTTCAGGCAAATACCCGTAAGTCCTTTTTTACAATTTCGGCACCTACCACAGGCGATATTAAAGGGTACGGAGACGATATCCCCTTTTTTGATAAACTCCACATCGCGGCCGCACTCGATGACCTCACCGGTAATCTCGTGGCCCAGCACAAGACCTTTGGGAGCGGTAGTCCGGCCCCGGACCATATGCTGGTCAGACCCGCAAATATTGGTCGATATGATTTTGAGTATCACCCCGTGTTCACATTTACGGTCTCCCAACGCCAGTTTGGGATAATCGATTTCCTGAACTTCCACTTTTCCTTTGCCCATATAGGCAACTCCGTGATTTTTGCACATACTGGTATTGTTTTAAGTTTATACTTTTTTGTTGTTGAAATGCCGAATGGTAAGTTAAGCAAAATTGTGTGTAAAACAATGCGCCTTTTGCGGCATCCTCCCGAAACTTTAGTATTAAAAAACCTGGTTGCAGACGAGGCGGCTAATTCCTTAGCTATACGTCGATTTAACCAGCCACAA
The DNA here is from genome assembly GCF_041745955.1 of Pricia sp. Lineage (NCBI taxonomy): Bacteria > Pseudomonadati > Bacteroidota > Flavobacteriia > Flavobacteriales > Flavobacteriaceae > Pricia > Pricia sp. The sequence goes on along the minus strand of NZ_JBGTHY010000265.1, from coordinate 8,341 downwards.
GGGGCGACTATACAACACTCTAACGAGGCCTATAACGCCCTTTTTCGCGCAGGGGAGTTTAAAGGGATAGTAACTGTAAATAGAACTACTGTACTGAAAATGCAAATCGATAAATGATCGAACGGGTCGGCAATATTAGGAGGTATAGATGTCAAAAAACTAGAATATAAATAACTAAAAATCAAAGGGTTTAACTACCCATTAGTGATAATTTTTAGTAAATAAATACTACTCGGAATAATATAATTAAATTGAGAGCCCTTTTTTGTTCTATTTTAGGCATAGTGAAAAAGGTTTTATTCCTATTAGTTTAAGTCAAACGAGCAAATGGCAGTAAGCGAAAAAAGTAAATTCTATAAAGTTGGGTTGCTGTGGAAACGGATACGCCACGGATTATTCTTATTTACCTTGAGGAATTCCTTGACCCGTATAGGATTGGACATAGCGCCTTATTATTGGTATAAGGAGGTGAGAAATGGAAGTGACGCACCGGAAATTCGAGATAGCTTCAAAGACTATAAATTATGTTATATCGGTTTGGACGAGATTGGAATCATGAATAATATTATGGGACTGACTACCAAAGAATTAGAGCGTAATTTAAGTAGGGGCCAATTGTGTATCGGGTTACGAAGAGAGAATGAAATTGCCGCATTGTTATTCGTTGACTTGAACGATATCGTGTTTAAAGAACGGCTCTTTAAAATACGGGATAAAGAAGGCTACCTTTTGAATGTGTACACCTTTCAAGCTTATAGAGGTAAAAATTTAGCTACTTATCTGCGTTACCACTGCTTTGAACTTCTTGAAAAGCAGGGCATAGACGAACTCTATAGTATTGTCTCTTACTTCAATACCTCTTCGCTAAAGGTCAATAAAAAATTGAATGCCCAAAAGTTAAAACTCTATTTGCATATAGGGTTGTTCAAAAGATACCGATGGAATTTCCTGTTGAGGAATTTTTCTGGAATCGATACTGACTGTGAATAAATACAGTACTTTTTTTTTGGATTTTCCCTCATGTAATTTTATACACTCTGCTATTATTGGTTATCAGCAACAATTTTCTATCATCCCATCGATTGCGTTGAAGTTTTTGCAGCAGCTATCGATAATCAGGGAAATGTTGCATTTATGGCTTGAATCCAGATGCGGTTTATGAAAATCCGTCCGCAAAAAAAAGCAAGGCTCCCCTATATATTTCGATATCCTTGTTAGGCGGTCTCGTAGCCGCCTATTTTTTAGTTCCGCAAGTAGAATCTTTTTTGAACGAGGCTTGGAGCGTATTGACCAGCGACGATGAAGAGCGGATAAAGTCTTGGGTCGACGGTTTCGGCGGGTTCGGTCCGGTGCTGTTGGTTCTCACCATGATCGTGCAAATGTTCTTGTTGGTCGTACCTACCATTTTGTTGATGGTCGTATCGGTTCTGGCCTACGGACCGGTTTGGGGCAGCCTCATCATTTTTACTTCGGTCTTCGCCGCATCGTCGGTCGGGTATCTTATCGGAAGTTATTTTGGGGATGCGATCGTAACGCGCATCATAGGTCAAAAATCGGAGAAAAAAGTCGAGGGGTTTTTAAATGACTATGGTTTTTGGGCGGTCATCGTAACCCGTATCAATCCCTTCCTGTCCAACGATGCCATCAGTTTTGTAGGCGGATTGCTGCGGATGGGCTATTGAAAATTTATCGGGGCCACCTTGGTCGGCATCAGCCCGCTTACGATTTTTATCGCCATTATGGGAAAAAGTACGGATAGTATAAAAACGGGATTGCTTTGGGGTTCCTTAGCGAGTCTGCTTGCTTTTGGAATTTATGTTTGGTGGGACAAGCGGAGAAAATCCTCAAAGTAAAGTACGACGGGTATTCCGCTTTGCTTACTTTCGCTGTTTGTTTTGCATCTATTTTTCACTAGCGAATGTCCAAGACCCCTCTTTCTTCAAGATCCCACCTTTCCAGTCCGACAAATATTTTGCTGCTGGCAGGCATTTTGTGCATTGCCATCAATCTACGTCCCGCACTTTCGGGTGTCGGGCCTTTGATAAACGACATTCGGCAAGCTACCGGACTTTCAAATTCGATGCTCGGCCTGTTGACCACCTTGCCGTTGATCGCCTTTGGAGTCGTTTCTACCCTTACCCCTTTGTTCACGCGTCGCTTTGGTATAGGGGGCACGCTACTCGGAGCGATGCTTTTATTGGCCGTGGGTATCGGAATTCGTTCCTCCGGCGGAATATTTATGCTCTATTTCGGCACACTTCTCTTGGGCATAGCCATTGCTTTCGGAAATGTATTATTACCGGGTCTGACGAAGCGAAATTTTTCGTCGAATTCGGGATTTGTGACGAGCCTCTATTCGAGCGTAATGGCCTTGGGCGCTTCCCTTGCAGCGGGTATCAGTGTCCCCTTGGCCCACAACTACGCATTGGGTTGGCGGGTCTCGTTAGGGGTTTGGGCCCTATTGGCCCTGATCGCTTTCTTCGTGTGGTTGCCGCAACTGCCCCGCTTAAAAAGATCCGAGGAGAAACGCAGTTTTTTAAGCGCGATGAAGTCTTTGGGCCAGTCCGGTCTGGCATGGAAGATCGCGCTCTTTATGGGGCTGCAATCCTTGACATTCTATGTGGTGCTGGCCTGGCTTCCCGCCATCTTGCAGGGTAGGGGATTCGATGCCGAATTTTCGGGATGGATGCTTTCGCTCTGCCAAGCGACCGGTATTCTCGGATCACTGGCCATACCTACCTGGGCAGGCAGAAAAAAAGACCAGCGCGGTATAATATGGTTTTTGATCATTACGGAGCTTGTCGGGCTTGTCGGCCTTTTGTTTCCCCAGATCGGATTTGTTCCCCTATGGGTCTCCCTGATCGGTTTTGTTTTAGGGGGGACTTTCGGCCTGGCCCTGCTTTTTTTGGTGCTGCGCTCCCAAGATGCGGATTCCGCCACCGAACTTTCCGGCATGGCGCAGTCCATAGGCTACATCGTAGCGGCTACCGGACCGATTATCTTCGGAAGTATTTTTGATCTTACGGGAAGTTGGACGTATTCCCTGCTTCTGCTTATTTTAATTGCCGCAATGAAATTATACGTGGGATTAGGCGCGGGAAGACCAGGGAAAGTGTGACCTTACATACTCAATAAGACTTTTGTGCAATGTATTTTTAAATCTATTATATTTATCATTTTTCTGGTTTTTTTTTGGTTTAGGATGTCCATTTTCGTCGCCAATCTGGCCTTTACGGAGAATCCAACATAGATCGATTCCTCGAAAGTAGGGTTGATTTTAGGGTCCTTCGTTTCAGGAGTTGTCGGATACCTCTTTTGCGATGGAGCTGAAATCAAAACCATGGTAATTTAAAAAGCGAATGAACATAACGATTGAAAATATCATGTTGATTGGCTCCCTACTACTTTTAATAAGTATTATCGTAGGCAAGAGGGCCTATAAATACGGGGTGCCCACCTTGTTGATCTTTTTGTTGATAGGCATGCTCGCAGGTTCCGAGGGCATTGGGGGCATCTATTTTGACGACCCAAAAATTGCCCAGTTCATCGGATTGGTGTCCCTTAACTTTATTCTGTTTTCGGGAGGTTTGGACACCAACTGGAATACCGTAAAACCGATCCTTAAAGAGGGTATTTCCCTATCGACCTTGGGGGTCTTATTGACCGCCACCTCGCTAGGCACCTTTGTTTGGCTCCTGACCGATTTTACGATCTATGAAAGTATGTTGCTGGGCTCGATCGTATCTTCGACCGATGCCGCCGCGGTGTTTTCCATTTTACGTGCCAAAAGTCTTTCCCTAAGAACCAACCTGAGACCTACTTTGGAGCTCGAGAGTGGTAGTAACGATCCTATGGCCTACGTACTTACTATCGCCTTTTTGACTTTGGTACTGCATCCGGAACAGAATTTACTATCCATACTTCCCTTTTTCCTGTTGCAAATGATTCTTGGTGGAGTGGGGGGTTTGGGGTTCGGTAAGCTGAGCAAACTGGTCATCAACAGAATTCAACTGAGTTTTGAGGGGCTATACCCTGTTTTGGTCATTGCCCTTATGTTCATAACCTTTTCGGCAACGGACTTCGTGGGCGGTAACGGTTTTCTTGCCATTTATATCTGTGCGGTATATTTGGGCAATCAAGATCTAATCCATAAAAAGACCATCATGCGAATGTACGATGGCCTCGCTTGGTTGATGCAGATAGTACTGTTCCTAACCTTGGGGCTGCTTGTCTTTCCATCGCATATCGTACCAGTTCTAGGCATTGGCCTGCTCGTTTCCGTTTTCTTGATCTTGGTGGCGCGACCGATCGGGGTTTTTATCAGTTTGCTGTTTTTCAAGATGAAAATCAGACGGCGTTTCTATATCTCGTGGGTCGGACTGCGGGGGGCTGCACCCATTGTGTTCGCGACCTATCCTTTGCTCGCCGGCATCGACAAGGCGGAAATGATCTTTAATATCGTCTTCTTTATTTCGGTGACCTCCGTTGTGATCCAGGGGACCACATTGGGCGTTGTTGCCAAATGGCTGAAAATGGCCTTACCGGAAAAGGACAAATCCAGTTATCCTACGGATGCTTTTTTGGCGGAAAATCCTAAAACGGCCATGACAGAAATTAAGGTAGATGAGAATTGTTATGCCGTCGATAAAAGGATCGTAAAACTCAACTTTCCCAAAAGCGCCATCATCGCCATGATAAAACGCGATGGCAGTTATGTGGTGCCGAACGGTTCGACGGTCATAGAGGCGAACGACATCTTGATCGTACTTTCCGATACCCAAGAAGGACTTGACCAAGTGGATGTATGTTTGAGCCGAGGAGATTCAAATTGACTTCAGACAAGGGTGTGCAAATGTCATTTCTACCCGTGTAAAGCCAATACCGGAACATCCTTAAAATAACCCAGTTCGCCCAAGTTGGGTTTACCAAAGCCCAACTGTTCCCAGAAGGAAGGCTTTCTATCGATATAACTGATCATATTGCTATGGCTTATCTCGACGAAACAACTTAGGGCAGCGGCCATTTTTACGTTGTGAAGTACGTTGAAACTATGGTCAACATCCTTGAAATATTTTTGTAGGTGTATCTTATTGTTTTCCTGTTGCGGTGTTAAAGGGGCATCGTCCGACAGGCTAAGTACTTGTATGCTCGCACCGGTCATTTTTGCGATCTCGGCCAGGTATTCGACTTCCGAGATTCTGAAATCGGTATGGAAGTTCATTGCCAGAACAATTTCTTCCGGCAGGTTTAAGGATACGTTTTTGGGCACTATGAGAACCGGGCAGTTTCGTACGCTTTCGATAACGGCCAGCGCATTTTTTCCATATCTGCCTTTGTGCCGGTTGGCCGCTCCCTTGGCACCCATAACGATGATGTCGATCTGCATATCGTCGACGACATCCTTGACCGCATCTATGAACAGCTCGGAACGTGACAGTACATGAAACCGATGGTTCCGGTTATCGTTCTCAAAAGTCAGGCGTTTCATGATATCGCCCAATCCTCTTTTTGAACGATTTTCGGAGAGCTTGTTGAACGCGTCGTCGGGATCCAATCGGGAAATGCTGTTAAGACCGTATGCATCTTTGGCATAAGCATTCAAAATGTAGAAATCGCATTCTTGATCGGCATACAATTTTATCGAGTAAACCAGTGCATCCCACGAGTTTTTTGAAAAATCGGTAGGTAATAACAGTTTTTTTCCCATGATGTTGAATTTTAGATGTATTGATGGCTGTGAAATAACTTTTTCGCGTTCATAAAACCATGTTCGTGTTAATGTATCTGTTCTCTTTTTCTACCTTTTCAATGGTCAGTTTATGCTCTCCGGACGGAAAGTCCCATGTTACCGAATCGCCCTCGGCATAGCCCATGACGGCTGCCCCCATTGGGGTTAGAATCGATACTTTATTGTTTTTCACATCACTGTCATTGGGCATGACCAATTTGAATTTTCGGTGCCATCCTTTTTTTGAAACGATAGTGACGTTGGTGTTGAACCGAATTACATCTTTAGGCATATCGGCCTCGTCGCATATTTGTGCCAACTCCAGTTCGCTCAATAATTTTTTTACCGATTTGCGTAGGGTCTCGTCCTTGTAATATCCCGAAAGGTTCATATACCGTTTTAGGAGAACGTACTCCTTTTTTTCTACGATGAGATTTTTGTATTTCATTTTTGTTTTTTTATGGAAATATCCCCCGTTGTAAATAGGTTTCCTCAAGACGTTCGATGGCGATGATAAAGGCGGCGGTACGCATATCTACTTTTCGGTCTTTGGCGGTCTCCGATACTTTAGTAAAGGACTCCCTTAGCTTTTTTTCCAATTTTTGCATGACCTCTTCCAGTTGCCAGATTTCGCCGTTCCTGTTTTGTAACCATTCGAAATAGCTGCCGATGACCCCGCCGGAGTTGCAAAGGATATCGGGAATGATGTTGACTCCTTTTTTTAACAGGATTTCTTCGGCCCCGACATCGGTCGGACCATTAGCCCCCTCGGCTATCAAATAGGCCCGTATCCGCTTTGCGTTTTCGGCGGTAATTTGGTTGCCCAAGGCTGCGGGAATGATTATATCGCAGTCCAGTCCGAAAAAATCGGTATTGTCGATGGATTGGGCATCGCCAAACCCTAGAATGCTTCCCTTGTTCGCCTGGGAATGTTCCGATAATTTTTCTACGGATATCCCGTGTTCGTTGGCAATACTTCCATAGGCATCCTGTACACCGGTCAGCACGGCACCTTCCCTTTCCAAGAAATAAGCGGCCCAATAGCCCACGTTACCAAAGCCCTGAACGATGAATTTCTTATCCTTCAGGTCTACTTGTTTGCTTTCCGCCCAAAACTTGATGGTCAGGAAAACACCGTAGCCCGTAGCCCTGTCGCGACCTTCGGAACCTCCCGCACCGATCGGTTTTCCCGTAACCACGTGCATGTTCATAGAACGTTCGGCCGGTGGTTTGGTGGACATGTAGGTGTCCAAGATCCAGGCCATGGTCTGTGCGTTTGTATTAACATCGGGCGCGGGAATATCAAGTTCGGGACCTATATTGTCGCCAAGCGCATAGGTAAATCTTCGGGTAATTCTTTCCAGCTCGGGATTTGAATATTGGGCTGGGTCCAATTGTATCCCTCCCTTGGCACCGCCATAGGGCAGACCGGCCAAAGAAGTTTTCCAGGTCATCCACATGGCCAATGCCCTTGCCGCATCGATATCTACGGTCGGGTGGTAGCGTAATCCGCCTTTATATGGGCCTAACGAATTGTTGTGCTGCACCCTGTACCCGGTAAAGACTTCTACTTCTCCATTGTCCATCCGGACAGGAAAATGGACCACGAGCTCATTGTTGGTTACTTCCAAAATCTTGCGGATATTGGGATTTAGGCCGACAATATTGGCAGCATTATCGAACTGGTGCATGACATTGGACAACATGCCCTGTTTCAGTACCTTCTTTTTTTTCGGTGTTTTAGTTACCATTGGTTTTATCTTAGCACTAATTGTTCATTATTTTTTAATGGCGTCGTCGCGTGTCGCATTTTAGCATTTTCCGCTTCCATTTTTAACTGCGGATGCTCCAAGTAGTGCTCATATTCGCTACAGTCGTATATATTGCTTTTATCCGTCGTCAAACAGCAAGGGAATAGGAAAATGCATGTAGAGCAAATGCTTCTTTTATAGTGTTGTCTCATTTCTTAAAAACTTAGTCCGATTACGGATGCGCCTACGGATAGCTTCACGTACTTTTGGATGGAAAGCATAGAAGGCAAAGGGCATGCCCAAAAAAGTATCGGATAGGCCAATTTTTACAATTAATTGATTATCAAAAAGTAAGAGAAATTTTAATTAAGGAGGAATAGAAAGGAAATGAGGAGAATTTCCCCAATCGGTGATTTTTCACCCAATATATCAGTTCAACTTATCGCATAGGGTTTTCCGGTCAATTTGAAGGATTTCGGCGGCCTTGGTTTCATTGCCCTGGGTATGCAAGAGGACTTTTTTGACGTATTCCCTTTCCATTTCGCGCAGCGGAAGGAAACCGGCATCGGGAAAATCGATTTGGAACTTTAGGTTTTCGGAAGGTCTTCGACACCAATTGAACCATCGGCCTTGATGACCGCCCGTTGGATTATATTTTCAAACTCTCTGATGTTGCCCGGCCCACAAAGAATTATTGTCCTAAACATAGGGGTAAGTATACTTAAGAGTTATAGTGGATAGTTCTTTTTAGGCTGGATTTGGTCGGAAATTCCAATGCCAAACAAGTAGAAAATTTAAAAATGTTATACATATATTGTACAGAAACAAAAATCCCAAGACCTAAATCTTGGGATTCCCTGTA
>NZ_JBGTHY010000264.1:0-58563 GCF_041745955.1 Pricia sp. | reverse complement strand
CTTCCTCCGCTTTTTCCACAGGCCAGAACATGGGGCCGGCATAAACGTTTTTCACCGGGATAAGATTAAAAGTAAAGGATACCACCACGCCAAAGTTACCGCCGCCTCCTCTGAGTGCCCAAAACAAATCCGGATGGGCAGAAGCATTTGTAGTGACGGCTTCCCCCGATGCCAGCACCACATCCGCTTCCAAAAGATTATCAATCGCGAGACCGCCCTTTCGGCTTAGATATCCGAGACCGCCCCCCAGAGTCAATCCGGCAACACCGGTCGTACCATTTATGCCAACAGGCAATGCTAGGCCATATTCGTGGGTTGCCTTATCCAAATCCCGTAACAAATTGCCCGGCTGTACTTTTGCGGTTTTTGTATCGGGATCGATTTCAATGGCTTTCATTTCCGACAGGTCGATGACCAGGCCATCGTCCACCAAGGCAAAACCGGCACCATTATGTCCGCCACTTTTAATGGAGACTTCCAGATGGTTCTCCCTGCCAAAGTTAACGGCCTGAACTACATCTTCCACATCCTTACATTTAAAGATAACGCCCGGATGTTTATCGATCATGGCATTGTAGATGCTTCGTGCCTCGTCGTAATTTTTATCCTGGGGCATAATGATTTCTCCCTTTGCGCTTTTTTTTAACTCCTTGATTTTAGCTTCCATAATCGTGTTTTTATGATGTTTGAGTTTAGAATATTGTTTTAAAATCTATCAATTGGTTTTTTGAATTTGATCTTTTTTTAATGTTTGTTGATAAACTTCATATTCCCAATCCAAAATCGGCTTAGGTGTGCCGTAGGGGGTTAAGCAAGGCATCGGGGAAACTTTATCCTGTTCTGTCGGGACAAATGGGGGAGGGTTCGAGGCCATGTCCGTTGGCCGGATGCTAAAAAAGCATTTCCTTATAAAATTACGGTATAAAATTATACGATAATGTAAATTTTGTATCTAAGGATGAAACAAATGGATCATTTTGACCTTAACTCTGTTGAGAGACCGTATAGGGTTCTATACAAACAGTTCCGTATACAAAATACTGATCGCCACCATAAGCACGAACCAACCAAAAGTCTTTTTGAGGCTGTCGCCCTTGACAAAAGAGGATAGGTACATGCCCATAAAAATGCCTAAAATAGAAATCAATGTAAAGGGTATCAAGAATGACCAATTGATTTCCAAATGGCCCAGATCGCCCGTAAATCCGATCAAGGATTTGAGGGCTATGATGAGCAGGGAGGTCGCCACCGCTTTCTTCATCGGCAATTTTACACATAGCACCAAGGCCGGAATAATCAAAAATCCCCCACCTATACCTACGATACCCGTTAACATTCCAATGACAATGCCCTCGAACACGATCAAGGGGTAGTTATAGCGGACAGAGGCATCACCCTCGGTCAGCAACCTTTTTTTCCGTATCATTCCAATCGAGGCGGCTGCCATCAATAACGCAAAAAAGATCATGATCCCCATATCCCTGCTCAGGATAAACCGTTCCGTTGACCATAGCTCTTCAGGGATAACCGGCACTACAAACTTCCGTGCCATATAGACCGCAATAAATGCTGGAACGGCAAAAATAAGGGCAACCCTCAGGTCTATCAGCCCCTTATTGAAGTTCCGTAAGGCACCGACCGATGCCGAAGTGCCTACCACGAACAAAGAATATGCCGTGGTGGTTACGGGACTAATATGAAACAGATAGGTCAAAATAGGGACGGCCATCAGGGAGCCCCCACTCCCCATCAGGCCCAGAATTAGACCTATGGCCAATGCCCCTAAATACCCGAAAATTTGTAGGGTTTCCATATTGTCCTAAAATTGCTGTTTCCTATTTCCCTTCCTTTATATACCCCCAACCTTCTTTTTGTTTTCTAAAGATTTCATAGATCCCGTTCGGAACCGTCGTTACGCCAGGTATTAAATCGGAATCGGTCATATTGTGTCGATCTATGGTAGCCTTGCACACAACGAACGCCACATTATCCTTTTTAGCCAATTTTTCCAGTTCGTCGGCTACGGTCGATTTATTTTTGTTGACCATGTCGTAGGCCCCGCTATACATAACCACCTCAAATTTGGAATCGGGATATTCCTCGGACATATATTGTACATGTCGTATCGTCGACCCGTGTACGGCCGTATCGTCACTGGTAACATCGAATACGACTTTTATCCGTTCTTCCTGAGCCAATAGCAACGAGGTGCCGCCCATAACCAAACTTAACAAAATGATATACTTTTTCATGTTCTTACATTTTTAAGGCCTGCCTAGCGACAGGCCGGTTACTACCTAATTGCTTGCAAAAATATAGCCGCAGCCCTTTTCCTGAGCCCTGCCCAAGGCCCATACGCCCGAGGGCACTAACTGAATCCCAGGATGAACGGCATCTATCCATTCTTGGTAGACGACTTTGGGGTCTAGTCCCATTTTTTGCGAAACTACACCACTATATACCGAAAGAGCTAAATTGCAGACACAGAACATTGCGCCTCTGGCTTGCATATCTTTTATGCCCTGAATAACCGGCATGGGAAAATCTCCCTCCTTTGGTTCGTAATAAGGATTACGCAACGAAGGTGCCTTGGTCGCATTATCGGTTACCCCGAAAACCTCGCCCAAATCGTATTTTTTCCATACTTCGGATTTCAATGCGAAGGGAATGGCCTTATGGCGTAAAACCGTCATGGCCGTAATGTCGTCGTCTTCCGACCCCGTTTCATTGTTGGTCAGGTAAAAGGCCCAGTTCCAGATAATGGAAAAACCGTCATGCGGCGTAGAACCGTCATATACAATTCGGTGCGTACCCTTTATTTTTTTAAACCACGCATCGGCCTCGCTCATCTTTTTGTCATCGAAAGACGGTACATTGGCATAGATGGGGTCCGTAAATAGCGATAGCGTACTTGCAGTTGCCCCCATCAGCATCGCTCCCATAAATGTTCTTCTTGAATTTTTGCTCTTTGTTTCCATAATGATCTATTTAGATTTAACAATATTGTACGCTGTTTTATAGTGTTCCATAATGGGTTGAAAGGGCCCCAACTGATGCTGTGCCAATGAAAAAGTATCGGCATACGGGGGATAGGGGGTCGAGACCGGTTTTTTCTTCAGGTCGGGAAAATCGGCTTCCCGATTTTCTTTTATCGGCCGAAGCTGTTGGTTGATATAGCCGGCCACATCATAGGCCTCTTCATCGGTCAAAACGGGATTCTCATAAGTAACGCCATAGGGCATGTTGGCCTTGATGAATTGGGCCGCCGTGATAACCCGGGTCATTCCTGCCCCATTGTTATAGGAATCATTTCCCCATAGTGGAGGATATTGATAGGTAAGACCATCCGCTGATTTTGACCCTTGTCCGTTACGGCCATGGCATAGCGTACAGTTCGTTTTAAAAACCTTTTTGCCGTTATCTAGATCGACTGCCCTATAGGGAATGTCGATTTCTACGAATCCCTGTCCCTCTATTTTTCCATCCTCGGGGGCGTATCGGCCCAACCAATTGAGATAGGCGACCATGGCCTTCATTTCCTTGCTCTCTTGCGGCATGATCCTACCGTTCATACTCCGTTCCATACAGCCGTTGATACGTTCCTCGATGGTTCCGATCTTATTCTCCCTGCCCCGAAATTGAGGAAATCGTTGTACAACCCCTATTAAAGGGGCAGCATAGGGCTTTGTGCCGGACCACAAATGACAATTCGTGCAGGACAGATTGTTACCTGCATAAGTTCTATCTGCGTTACCGTTGTCCGGTCCTAAATATTTCGGTGTATTCTGAAAGACCTCATAACCGTACTTTATATCACTGTTTTCCTCGGAATCATTAAGTTCCGATACATCATAATTCCTATCATAAATAGCTGTTGTGCTATAATTGTCGACCAGTGTTTTTGGACTCCCGTCAAGGCATCCTTGCAGCATGGCGAACGACAGCAATACTATGAACACCGGGAATCCTGTAATTTCCGCAGGATGGCTTCCGTTGCATTTGGATGTATGTTGATTATTGCTCGGCATAATTATTAGCTCTTTAACCTTAGATTACATTTTTTTACCTACGATTTAGACATTCAAGTCCTTGCGGACATAGGCTGTCCACCTCCATATTCGGAATTGTTAAGGGGGAGAATCAACTGGCTGGCCAGTGATGCTATCTGTATTTAATACAGTAAAATTACGATGGGAAATGCGGGAAAAATGTAAGTTTTGTTTCAAAGGTTCGCACATTTGAACCACGGCTGTACTTTCTGGATCAAATGATGAAACAAATGGTTCAAACGTTATAATCCTCCCGCTCCACCATTGGCGGATCGGGAGGATATATTTCTTAATCCAAAGGGACTTACAACAGATTACCTTCCGCATCGATTTTTAGGTTCTTTTTTAATCGATCCTTCCGAACCTGTATTTTGTACATTTTTTTTGTCCCTTTCTTATGATGGTAAGAAACCAAATAGGCATTGTCCTCCATTTTCCAACCGGGATATTCGGTGTAAACCCTGTTCCTTACCGCTTGTGGAAGCGATACATTTTTATACCGTTCACTGGTAGACAGAATTTTTCCCTTGGGGTCATAGGTGGCAAGAATATTTCCGATCTTTTGTGCAAACTTGATTGTATTTAACTCCCCACTACCGTTATAGAAAGGTGATTCCTTGATATTATATCTAGACGCTTTCTTTTCCAAGGTAAATACGCGATACGAAATGGTTCCATCCCGCACCTTATCCAAATAGGCCTGGTTTGGCGTTACCGCAACATCAGATAGTTTTACTTCTTCCATCACATCGATAGAACTTTGTGAAAACCCTAGGCTGGCAAGACCTATAAATAACGTGCCGATCAAAAACTTTTTCATGATATATAGATTTAAAGATTAATACTCTACTTAGTTTGCTAAATCCAATTAGCTTCTTTTGGGATGGTTCTTTCAAAAAACCGATGATGTACAAGGCTTTCTTTTGCTATATTTGATTCTAGACAGATTGCCCTGTGTACTCTTTGGTCGATTTTTTAACCATTTACCCTTAGTACACCTGAAAATCTAAAAGGTTAACATTGACCTGAAAAAAAGTGCTACATGGATAACCAAGCGGTCGAAGACCTAAGATCGGACGATAGGCTTAAGCTTAAGGCATTATACAATCAATACAGGGCAGAATTTTTGGGCTTTGGAAAAAGGTACAACCTTGATCAGGATGCCTTGGCGGATGTCTACCAGGAAGCTTTTTTGGCTTTGCGAAAACGGGCCATCAATGGTAAGCTCGGTAACATACAAAGTAGTTTGAAGACGTATCTTTTCGGGATAGGCAAGCACATGATTTTTGATGCGCTTAAGGAAAAAAATCGAAATGTATCCTACGAGTCCAATATGCACCTTGTGGGAGAGGAAATAGCTGAGATCGAATTGGATGCCATGCCGCCGTTGACCCAAGAGCAGTCGCTATTGCGCAAATATTTTAAGGAATTGGGAGAAAAATGCCGTCAGGTGTTAACTTTATTCTATTATAGGGGACTAAATATCGAAGAGATTGCCCAAGCGGCCGGATACGGTAATGCCAATGTGGTCAAAGCCCAAAAGTCCCGCTGCCTAAAGACCCTTAGACAACTTATCAATAGTTAGAGTTATGGAAAGAGAAACGTTGTTGGAAAAATACATCCAAGGGGAATTGACCGAAAAAGAGTGGCGGGAATTCGATGCGCTCTTAAAAGAGGATTCCGATTTTAAGTCGGATGTGGATTTCCATACCGACCTGAAACGAGTGGCCGAGGCCGAAGATGATGATTACTTCAAGGAAATGCTGTCCGATTTTGAAGCTGAGGCAAGAACCGAAAATTCCATTAAAAAGAGATTCCCTACCAAATGGCTGGTAGCTGCGTCCATTGCTTTAATTGCAGGACTTGCTTACTTTTTTACCGTGGATTCTTCCGCTTCGACCCAAGATTTGTTTGTCAGTAATTTTGAACCCTACCGAAATGTGGTACACCCTATTGTTCGGGGCGAAGAAGGACAGACCAAAAAGACAAATGCCTTTGCTGCCTATCAAACAGGGGATTATGAAACGGCCTTACCCTTATTGGACGAATTGTATACCAATACAAAAGAGCCGTACTATCTATTTTATAGGGCCAACGCACTTATTGAATTGAACCGTGCCAAAGAAGCCGTTCCCCTGTTGCAGCAACATTTAAAAACCAACGACACCTTGGTCAAAAATTCACCCTGGTATTTGGCCATGGCCTATTTGCAGCTTGATGACAAGGAAAATGCTATAAAAATGCTGCAAGAGGTCATTAAAAATGGAAAGTACAAAGTGGAAGAGGCTCAAAAGCTACTGGATGCCCTTAAATAATTTTCCTCTAACAAGTAAGAACACTAGCACCAATAGGCCCATGGCCAAAAGTATCCAATACCAATACGATTTTGTTACCATGGGGGCATTGTCACCAACGACGATAAAGCCTGCCCAGTAATAGGGATGTTTAAGTTCCACTTCCTCGGTGGTCTTTAAATAGGCCAGCTTTGCTTTCTGTAGTGCCTCGGATTTTGAACACCCTTGATCTAGATTTTTGTAGAAACCGATCAGAATATCCTTGCCGGCTTCATCGGCCACGGGCCATAAGGTCGAGACCACGCTTTTGGCACCGGAATAAAAGAACCCCCTGGCGAGGCTCATGACCCCTTCGCCGCGTTTCAGTTCGCCGTTCGAGGTATTGCAACCGCTTAAGACCACCATATCGGCCTGGTTTCTGGTGGCATAGATTTCCTTTAGGTACATTTTTGAATCGCTAAAGGCTATCCAAGGGTTCTCCCCATCGCCAACATCGGCATGGGTGGCCAAATGCACAATTTTATGTTGATCTACATTTTCAATAAAATTCGCCTTTGTAGCCCGCCCGTTCATTAGGGTCTCCCCGGGATACACATCGGCGATACCGGTAATTTCGTTTTCGCTAAAATAGAGTTGCGGTAATCCCATACTATCGAATTGTACGGGGGCGAAAGCTACTAGGTCGTTTGGGGAATTCTTTTCCCTTCCCTTGGTATGATCCAAAAGAGACATAGAATAGGCATAACCTATGTCCACCTCCTCAATCAAGTATTTGGGTTCTTCCTTGTTGACCACCAAGGCTTCAAAGGGAATCCGCTGTAAGGTATAATCGGGAATTATGGTCAGTTGTTTTCCCTTAATTTCGTCATACACCTTTTCCGGAATCAGATTTTCAAATAAAGTATAGGCAAGGGCATTAAAAGTTTCTTGATCGGAATTACCGCTGGAAAGCATATGGATCAGTACTTCAATATCCCAATTGAGCTTGGAGGGATTTTCCAGTTTAAAGAGTAGGGTCGTATCTGCCGTAGTCAACAGGCCATAGCCCTGTTCGTCGTTCAGAATGTAGTGCAATACCGCTTGTTCGTCCAAAAGGTAATTTGCTTTTAGCTCATTAAAAGTAAGAACATCTACTTTTTTTTTGAATTTGGCATATTCCGGATAGGCTTTGTTTAGGGAATCTACAAACTGCTCATACCGATACTTGTCTTCCCGTATGGTCTCTTTTAAACGGGAAATAACCTCTTGACTTTCATCGCCGACTACTTGCCGACTGTTCTCCGATAAAAATATGGCGCGTTTAAGGCTAAACTCCCTTTCGGCAGCTTTGTTGGGTAAATTGGCTATTTCTTTGGCCTCTTCGTTAGTTAAATCTTCCAACAATAATAAAGCCTTATTCCGCTCCATAAAATGGAAGGCCTCCTTAGGTTTGTTGAGCAGATAGCATACCTCTACGGCCTTCATATAGAGTAGTGCGCCCTGTTCCCTCCAATAGAGTTTTGATTGGTGTTCAGTGCTTTCGAACCGGATCAGATCGACCAGTTGATCGGCCAAGGTAAAGGTTTCCAAAGCATGAACAAGATATTCTTTTTTGTTGTCAAAATGGTAGTATTTTAACCAGCCGTTGGCCTTAATTACTATATGACTCAATAAAAATGTCTTTTTCGGAGATAGTTCCAAATCTTCTAGGGATGGGATGTCGTCGTATTTAACCTCCAAATTTTTATTAGTGGCTAAAGCTATGGCTTTTTGGTAGTGGAGCAATCCCTTTTCAAACTCGCCAGAGTTCAGGAATAAATCCCCAAGATTTTCGTAAGGCAATGAGAATTCGGTATTCAGGAGCAGGGCCTTATTAAGATGTTCAAGGGCAATTTTGGTCTCCCCAAGTTTGTCATACGACATACCAATACTATTGTGGACTGTGGCCAAATTATGCTTCAAATCAGACTTCGAAAACTCCTTTACATGGGTATTGCTAAACTCCAAGACTTTCAAATGATGTTGCTTAGCGCCATCATAGTTCCCCAACATAAGCAGCAGATTACCTCTTAGCATCGCGATCTGGGCTCCGATAAAACTGTTCTTATCGGAATCTGCAGCTATAAGCGAATCGGCCACTTGCAAATGAAATGTAACCTTGTCGGCGTATTCCTTATGTCCCATCGAGGAATAGTTTTCGGCCATTGCAATATGTGCGGTCGCCTTAGCAGCATAATTTTGGGTGTCATTCTGTGCAATAGTCAAAGCCATTTCCAGGTGATCGATTGCTTTTTGATAATCACCTATTGTTCTGTAGGTATCGCCCAACTCTTGATGGGCGGCCTTTACCCTATTGTCTTTCCCTCCTAACTGAACCAAGCGTAGATGTGAGTTTAGCGACGCATAGAGGTCGTCATTTAGCTTTTGTAAAAAACCGAGGTTGAATAGTGATCTTTTAAGAGAAATGGAATCTATGGAATCTAGCCTGCTTTTAAGTGCAACTGCTTTTTTTGTATGAGCTATAGCATCTAGTAAATACTTTTCAAATCCGGTGTTATTCCAATTAGGATGATACCAATGCAATGCCAAATCATGGTAGGTATCCGCCAAATCCGCATTCGTTGATCTTTCAATACTTGACATTAAAAGGGAATCGATTTTTTTTTGCTTCAGTTCCAGGGAGCGATCTGATTCTATGATTTCCAATAGCGTTTGATTTTGACCATAAAACTGCCCGACCCAAAAAGAGACCAAATAAATTGCTATATATTGCCAGTACTTCATAGTTCTAGTACTATGATTAAAAGAATCTAAGTGCAGGAACTATCCGGTTAATGCCGTATTTACTGCTCGTATTTGCCATCTTTGATAAAGTTATTTAAACTGGGCGAACGGCTTGCAGCTCCCAGAAACCGAGTTTTTATTTCACGCGGGGTCAAATTCGGATTTTCGTCCTGAAATTTAGCGAGCGAAGCTGAAATCTGGGCTGTGCCAATCGAAGTGCCAGTGACATCCTTATTCATTAGTTTATGAACGTAAGGTGATGCGATATCGACACTTTTAGTGCCATAGTTTGATTTAACATGCTTACTTATACTATTTTTATTCAAGCCACCGACCCCCATTAAGGTTTCGGAATCGAATCCGACTGGATAATAGACAAATCTGCCATTTTTGTCCACATTTGTATGCTTATTGCCTGCTGCGGTTATAAATAAGGATGAATCAGAAAGATCGTTGATGTACTTTTTCAATATACTCATTTGATCTGGTAAATCTAACTCGTCTAGTAATGGGATTTTATTGTTGTTAAGTTTAAATCCAAGGCTGGCATTGATAATTTTGATGTTTACACCATGTTCATTTTTCAGTTTCTTGATAAAGCTCATCGCACAAAGAAGATTCCAATACGAGACTAGGCTATCATTTGATATCTTTAATGGTAAAATTTGATACTTTGCCCCAAGAGGGTCTACCAGCTTTTCCGTAATTTTTTTTGTAACAAAAGTACCATGACTTATTTCTGCATTATCTTGAATATCCGTATTGTTGTCTATAAAATTATATCCAGAGGAAGGTTCGTTATCATCAATGCAGCCTATGACTGAAGGGTTTCGAAATAAGAATTTTTCTCCCGTAAAGTGATTCAGATCTATTCCGGAATCCAAAACAGCCAGGACCATGGCATCAGTTTCTTCTGAAATAAAATCACTAATGATGGGGTCAGTTGGTCCGGTCGGAGGTAAGCCCGGTATATTTTTGAGGTTGGATTTTTTCAGGTTATACACAAGTACAGGATCTGCGGTCATTTCCCCCCCCTTTAATCCTGCCACAACCCCAAGTAAATCACCTTTAGTTTCCAATGCCTCGCCAAGGACGACCATCCATAAATCAGGATCCCCACATTTACAATCTTCTAACGTAATCTGTTCCTGTTGAGGGAATGCTAATCTCATTATTTCTTCTATTTGAGCCTTGGTCATAGGGACTTTTAATCGGATGATAAAACGGTCAAGAGATAGCGCGGTATTTTTTCCGGCGCAGGTGAGATCTCCAACAATAGGAAATTGATTTTCAATAAAAGGTATTTTAAGGGAACAACACCCCTGGAAAATAAGCAGTGATGCTAACAGGACTAAAAAGATGGAATAACGGAATAGATTTTTCATGACGAGTTAATTTAAAGTTCACCCATTAGTCTCTGCTAGACACCATAAGGTTAACACGTAGTACCAAAAAGTCGGGGGAAAGTAAATTTATAGCGTATAAAAATATAATGCGCTGAAATAAAATAGTTTAACAAAACTAAATGTAATGAATTTACCGCCAATTTCGTATACTTTTCGTTCCAAAATATGTACGTTTTGTTTCAAATACTGTAACAGATGGTTCATAAGGATCGGCGCAAGCGTATTTCCCGGATCAGCTCATTGGGTGACATTCCCGTTAACGCCTTTATTTTTCTATAGGTCTGGGCCTTGCTAAAGCCCAATTTTTTACGGAGATGGTCGCTCTTAAATTCGGGGTCGGCGCGTCGAGAATTTTCCGCAAGGCCGTATATAACGAAAAATCGTTCTCCGATAGAATCCTTAGCGATTCATCGCCCATATCCGGTATTTCGGAATCCCGGTGTACAAGCGACTTTGTATTGGAATCTATGTGCATCATTTGGCCGAGGCCCAGCCGACAAAGTAACCGCAACCGCTTTTTTGCCTCCTCGAACAACTCTGACCCCGTTTCATCCACCGGTTTTCCGGTCACCAATGCCATATTGTATTCCAAACCTTTGGGTAGGGTCTTTAAAAATCGGGATATCTCCGTGCTGCAAACCATGGCATCTTGGGCATGAGTAAAGGAGGCCATAATCTCGTCATTGGGGAGTTTGATCCTGCTGCCTTGATGCTTTTCCAATAACTGATAGATTCGGTCGATGTATTTTCCGCACGCTCCGGAGAAATCGGATAGTCAGATCATCATCAAAGTGCGGTAGCCCGTATCGATTTCCCCGGAACTGGTCAAGGCCATATCTTTTTTATCCTTGCCGCCTTCGCCTAGAAATGCATTAAAATCAATCTCACTAGACACTTCGATAACATTGCACGCTCCTACCCCATGTGCGGCCATATGGTTGTCTATAAAGGCTTTTTTATTGGGGTGCCTCCATAAGGCAAAAAACCTTTTTTTCAGGAAGGTTCAAGAAATATTTTACATGTTTCACGCCAAACCTATGTTGCACCGCTATATCTTTATGATGCCCTTCTTGGAGGGCGATTTCACTAAAGGCTTTGTCTTCGACGACATGTATGTCTATAAAAAGAGGCATAAGCTGAAAATATTAATTTTTTCACTAAGAGGCGTATATTCTGGCAAAAGAGGTCGGCAAAACCATGTACCTATTTCTAAAAACCCGGGTAAAATAGGTGGGGCTATTGAACCCGAGGTCATAGGCTATCTCCGCCACTGTTTTATGATTGTTTTTCAGCGCCTTGAGCGATCTTCGAAGGCGGAGTTCCCGTATCAAGGTGTTCGGCGACATACCGGTCAGCGCCTTTATCTTTCTATATGTCTGTGCCTTGCTCATGCCCAATAGCCTACCCATTTCCTCACTTTTGAAATAAGGGTCGTTACACTTATCGCTTAAAATTTTTATTAATTGTTCACAGAATGAAAAGTCCGTCGTATCGACTATCTTAACATGGGCGTGGTTTACCTTTGGGATATTCGATTCTTTTTGTGAAAGTGCCTTGGTATTTGCATCTAAATAGACCACATTATTCAGCCCGATCTGGCAAAGTGTGCGAACTCTTTTTTTGGTTACCTCGAACAGGTCGATTCCCTTTTCATCAACAGGGGTGCCACTTACCAATGCCAATCTGTATTCAAAATTGTCGGGAACGGTCTGCAATAAATTTGCTATGGCCATGGCAGCAATAATTGCATCGGAAGCCAACAAAAAAGAGGCCATCGTCTCATCATCATTTGGTTGGCGCACTATTTTACCGTGAAATTTTTCTATCAAACTTTTTGTTTCAATTATATAGTGCTGGTATTTTCCTGAAAAATCTGAAGTATTTACCTGCATAATAGTTCTGAACCCGGTATCAAGATTGCCGTCGGCCATATAGGCCAAATCATCTTTTTGTGTACTACCGCGTGCCATAAAAATGTTGTACTCGTCATCGGAGACCTCGATAATATTACAGGCGGTCATACCATGCGATTCTTCATGTGTTTTGTGGCAGGCTTCCTTGTTCGGGCCTTCCATCAAGCAAAACACCATTTTGTCTTCTTCGTTCACCCAATACTTGCGTTGTATTACCCCAAAACGCTCTTGCACTGCAAGATCTCGCAAATGGGCCTTTATCACATCCTCGACCGTAAAGTCATCGGAATCTACAGTGTGTATATCCATATAAAGTGGCATAATCAGTGTTTTAAGTTTTACGTTTTCAATTTAGAGTAACTTAACGGGAGAAGGCCAAACCGCTGTTGAAAGCACTTAATAAAATAAGACGGACTGTTAAAGCCTGTATCAAAGGTGGTCTGGGAAACGTTTCGACCTTCTTTTCCCAATAGCTCAAGGGATTTTAGCAATCGGTACTCCCGTAGCAGGGCATTGGGCGATTTACCGGTTGTACCGGTACATTTTCGGTATAATTTTGATTTGCTGATGGACAGCTCCTTACAGAAAGAATGGATACCGAATTCCGAATCTTGCGAATTCTTTTCTAAAACAGCAACAAAAGTTTCGAGAAATTGCTCTTCTGGCGACGTGAGTCTTTTGATGCTGTTTTGAAAGGGGACATTCTTTAAAAAATCGGGTCCGTTCAATTCCCCCACGATCGAAGACAGGATAATCCGATTTTCGCCACCAATGGTACAGAGGTAATTCGACAACCGCACCGTTTTTCCGAAGAGCGAATCGCTTTCATCCACCGGAAGACCGGCATGAAGGCCTACGCGCAGATCGATTAGATCGGCAGCCACATGCAGGGCTTTCTGAACGGCGATGGCGCATTCCACCGCTTGGGAGACCGATGCAAAGGAAACCACAAAAGCTTCCCCTTTTAGTTCTACTTCGCTCCCCTCGTATTGGGCAATTTGATCCTTAACCACTTCATAGTACAAGGCGAGCAAGTGTTTTGCCTTATCGATTCCCAAATCACGAAGCAGCAGACCGGCATCCTTGATCTTGATCGCCATGATGACCCGAAAAGCGGGGTCGTTGAATACTTTCAAGGTAGGGTCGCTGGGATTGAAATACGGTTCGGGATCGTCTATTCTTCCTAAAAAGGCTTCCACGACCTTACTGTTAACGGGAATGATTTCATGGGGTACGATGCCGTGGGACTGATCGTGCATTTCCCGAACCGCCTGTTCATTGGGCGCATCTATAAGGCAAAAGACCCTGCCCTTGTCCTCATCGATCCAGTAGGTCATATTTCTACAGCAGAACCGTTCCTGTACCTCAAGATCTTTCTTATGCGCTTCGGCAGCATGCTTGGCCTCGACCCCCGGAACGATATGTGAATCCATATAGATTGGCATGGCTTAAAATTTGAAATAAGACTTTTGATTCAACGGAAAGGGGGATAGTATAAATATACGGATTCTATTGTAGGAAAATAGAACTTTTGATTCAAATAATCGCACAAATGGGTCGTTTTCAATATTTTGTGTCGCAACTCAATTATAACCAAAATGGGTTGCTACGGGGATTTAGAAGAAAAGTAGGTGGTTATTCTAGTAGAGGTTCAGATCAACACCTCATGCTCCGGACAATCGACCCGCAGATCGGGTTTGCACAGCTTTTTTTCAAGCAGTTTGCAGTAGTCGTTTTCCTTGCCAGGCCGATAGAACCGGCAGGAAAAGCACATGCGCTGCACCGTAATAATTCCCGCCTTATTCAACTTTTCGATAAGTTCCAACAAACTTTGATAGAGGATTTCTTTTTGGGTTTCGGAGAAGGTATGGATCGGTTTTTCCAGCGCTCCCGCAAACGAACTGCATTTGGCGGCTATTTTCTTGCCTTTTTCGGTCAGATAAATGGAATAGCTACGAGTGTCGATTGGATCCGTTTCTTTGTCGATCAATTTTTTTATGGCCAACAACCGAACGGTTTCGCTAACCGTGGGCTTGGTGAGATTGAACTCTTGGGCCAAATAATTGACCTTGCATTTTTCAGGGGAATGGAACTGTATGAACAGCAGAAGTTGTAATTGAATGGGAGTAAGGGCGTGTTCCTTGCCTTCCTGCCAAAGCAGCACCCGAAACGCTTCGGAAATACGTTCCAGGGCGACCACGATCTTGCCCTCGATGTTTCGATTCTGATAATCGGGATCAAACGACTCCATAAGCTAAAAACAGTCAAATTTTTATCTCCCATTAATCGTTTGGGAGCTTAAAAATAGCCCCAAACGATTAGTTAACCTAACTATTTGGGGCAAAAAATTTACCCTCTAACTTCTGCCATGGTCGCCCCGTGGTTGATGTGCAGTACGTTGCCGTTGTCCAGTACCAAAGCGGGTACGGACTTTACACCGGAATTCTCGGCATCCCCGATCTTGTTTTTCTGTTCGCCGAGATGTACTACCTCTATATCAATTTTAGAAGAATCGACCAAGTTCAACAGTTCGTGTTCCGCGTTCACGCAGACCGGGCAGCCTGCATGGTAAAAGGTTGCTTTTTTCATTGCTATGATATTTAGGTTATGGCACTATTGCCGAGAACAAATATAGTTAGTTTAACTAACTATATAGGATATTTTTATCGTTTTAACTTTTCGCGAACAGGGACAGGGTTTATATAGCGTGTTAGAATGTGAGATAACTTAGAAAGAAGCGTGTACCTCGCAAGTAACTCAAATTTTCCCCTCGTGTAAATCCCAGATAGGGAAGCACATTTCAAAGTCGTTCCACATTAAGTCTCCGTACTCAATTTGAAATTTAGAAAACTCGTTTTTATCCAAATATTTAATAGTCATAGGATTCATTGATTTCGAAAGAAAACTCTCAAAATCTACCAAATTAGTTGCACCGTCGGAAAAGTAAAGTTCAATTTTATAATCCCCTCTATACTCGGCTTTGTCGATTGAAATTACCATGCTAGTCTATTTTTTTTGTTATTTTTTCAGTTTCGACTTTTCTATTATAAACGAAGAAGTCCACCCATTTACTTACAATATCGTCCCTATAGATTTCTGCTAGTTTTTTTAGTCTTTTCTTGTTTTTAGAATCTAAGGGCTTCTTGCCATTGACATCCATAATTCTAACCTTCCAAAACTTTCCTTCTCGGAATAATATCTCTGCTTTACTTTCCTGATCTTGATACTTCCATGCACATGTAACGGCCGGTGCTCATTGGAATAAAACAGGACAATCAATCCGAAGTACTCATATAGCTTTGGCATATGTAAAGTTAATATATTTATGGATTTTGCTTAAAAAAATCTGCATTAACATTCTCGATAAAATTCAAAACGTTATCCCGCCCGACACCCTTCGAGGAAGAGGTGACAAAATATTGTGGAGCATCTTCCCAAACACCGGATAGTAATTGTTCGAGATAGGCCTTCACATGCCGTTCAAGGGCCTTCGGCTTTAATTTGTCGGCCTTGGTGAAGATAATGCAAAAGGGAATGGCGTTTCCCCCCAGCCATTCCATAAACTCCAAATCGATTTTTTGCGGCTCGTGGCGAATGTCCACCAAAACGAAGGCGCAGACCAATTGTTCGCGTTTTGCGAAATAGTCGGTGATGTATTTTTGGAAGGTTTTTTTGCTTTTTTTGGAAACCCGTGCATATCCATATCCCGGCAAATCGACCAAGAACCAATTCCCATTGATCTTGAAATGGTTGATCAATTGCGTCTTTCCGGGCCGACCGGATATCTTGGCCAAACTTTTTCGCTCGGTCAGCATGTTGATCAAAGAAGATTTGCCGACGTTGGATCGGCCGATAAACGCATATTCAGGTAGCAGCTCGTTGGGACATTTGGCCACGTCGGTGTTGCTAATTATAAAATTGGCGGATTTTATTTGCATAGGATGAAAAAGTTCAAGTTCAAAACCCGCGCTTCTCCAACCAGGCATCCAAAATAGAGTTAAACTCGTTAGGATGCTCCATCATGGGCGCATGCCCGCATTTATCGATCCAGAAAAGCTCGGAATCGGGCAACAGTTCATTGAAAAGCTCGGCCACGTCAGGTGGGGTTACATTATCGTTTTTCCCCCAAATAATACAGGTCGGGGTGTGCATCGATGGCAGATCGTCCGCCATATTATGTCGAATGGCACTTTTGGCGATAGCCAGGGTCTTTAAAATTTTGTTACGGTCGTTCACGGTGGCGAACACCTCGTCGACGATTTCCTTGGTGGCTACCTTGGGGTCATAAAAGACATTTTCAGCCTTCTTTTGGATGAAATCGTAATCCCCGCGTCTGGGGTATCCATCACCCATAGCACTCTCATAGAGTCCCGAACTTCCCGTAATTACCAAGGCCTTGACTTTTTTGGGATACATTTTGGTGTGTAGTAGCCCAATATGTCCGCCCAACGAATTTCCCAGTAGAATTACATCCTTCAAACCTTTGTCTTCGATAAAACCCTCCACGAACTTGGCGAACTGTTTTACGGTAGTCTTTAACATAGGCATACCGTAGATCGGCAGTTCGGGCAGCAATATTTTGTAGCCGTTTTTCGGAAAATGGTCGGTAACCCCATGAAAGTTGCTTAGACCGCCCATTAGGCCGTGCAGTATAATCATGGGTGTGCCTTCCCCTTTTTCGATATACCGATATTTCCCTTCCGTGATAATTTTCTCTTCCATTCAAAATGGTTCTGGTGGTTGCGTCAAATATAGGCAATTCAAAGTAATACGGGAGTACCTTATTATCATCGAATGTATACTCCATCCAAAAAATCGGTTCCCGTTTTTCAGTTGATCAACATAAAACAACCCTCAAAATCCCACTATTTATTAACAATGTGGTAATTTGTGGTAAAATGTGGTAATAAAAATTGTATTTTTGAGTTATAGTACTGTAAAACGCGGATTGGTTTGGCTATTGCACCTGAAAAAATAGGTTTTACACATCAACAACAACTACGTGATCAATTTCATTGGAACATACGATTGTAAGGCTGACTCCAAAGGTAGGGTAATGCTGCCAGTTGCCCTAAAAAATCAGATGTCCCCAATCTTGAACCAGGGTTTTGTCATCAAAAGATCGGTTTTTCAGCCGTGTCTGGAGCTCTATCCGATGGAGGAGTGGAACCAGCTGATGCAGAAGATGAAAAAGAAAAACCGGTTCAAGGCAAAGAACGCCAATTTCATCCGCAGTTTTTCGGCGGGAGTCAAAACGGTAGAAATCGATGCTACGGGCAGGTTATTAATCCCGAAGAACTTGGTGGAGATTGCCAATATCGACAAAGAGGTCGTTTTGACTTCCGCAATCAATATCGTGGAGATTTGGGACAAGGATAGCTATGAAAAGGTGTTGGCCGATACGGCAGAGGATTTTGCCGCCCTGGCGGAAGAGGTAATGGGTGATGACGGAGATGATGGCGATGTATCATAATCCAGTGGTTTTGCGCGAGTCCGTTGATGGACTTAATATTAAAAAGGACGGGGTTTATGTGGATGTCACCTTTGGCGGCGGCGGACACTCCCAAGAAATATTGAAACGCTTGGGCGGCGAAGGCAAATTGTTCGCTTTCGATCAAGATGAGGATGCCCTTGAGAATACTATGGATGACGAAAGGTTTATGTTGATCAACGAGAATTTCAGGTTCGTCACGCAGTTTTTAAAGTTCTATGGCATTCGGAAAGTGGACGGTATTTTGGCCGATTTCGGGGTCTCGTCGCATCAGTTCGATACCGCCGAACGCGGATTTTCGACCCGGTTCGCGTCCAGTCTCGATATGCGAATGAGCAAACGCAACGCGCTATCGGCTTACGAAGTGGTCAATACATATGATTATGACGAATTGCGAAGGGTACTTTTTCAATACGGCGATCTGCGAAATGCGAACGCCATGGCCAAAGTGATCTTAACCCAACGGGAGCAATCCCCGATAAAGACCACGAAGCATTTAAAAGAAGTATTGCAACAATTTTTGCCCAAAGGAAGGGAACATAAAATACTGGCGCAGATCTATCAGGCCATCCGCATCGAGGTAAATCAGGAGATATCCGTTATAAAGGAATTCTTTTTGCAGACGCCGGATTTGCTGGATGCCGGAGGAAGATTAAGTATCATCAGCTACCATTCCTTGGAAGACCGATTGGTCAAGCGCTACATCCGCGCCGGCCGATTCGAAGGTGAGCCGGAAAAGGATTTTTACGGGAACATCGACGTTCCCTTTAAAAAAGTAGGGGGACTGATAGTGCCCTCGAAAGAGGAAATCGCCCAAAACAATAGGGCCCGCAGTGCCAAATTGCGGATTGCGGAAAGGATTTGAAAATAGGAATAATTAATGAAAACCGGACTACTAAACATACTAAAAGGAACATTCCTCATCAGCGGTGACGCGCCCAAAAACTGGTTGTTTATCATATTCACATCCTTTTTGGCGACCGTAATGATCGGTAGTTCGCACAGTGCCGATAAGAAAGTCCATCAGATTGCCGCCTTGAACGAAGAAGTAAAAGAGTTGCGCAGCGAGTTCGTCGATGTACGTAGTGACATGCAGCAGTTAAAGCTGGAATCAACGGTAATGCATATCGTAGAAAGAAATGGCCTGTACCCATCGGAGGTACCGCCGAAACAGATAAAAGTAAAATCCCAAACCAATTCAAAATCCCAAACCGATCTAAACCCCCAAATCAGAGAATAATGCCTACTAATGATAAAAATATTATGACCCGATTGTATGTCGTAACGGCATTCATGTTTTTGTTCGCCTTTGCCGTACTGTTCAAATTGGTGAACATACAGGTGGTACAAGGGGACAAGTACAAAGACTTGGCCATGAAGCGCACCGAGAAGATGTTCACGATTGCCCCGAACCGCGGTAACCTCTATTCCGATGATGGCAGCCTTTTGGCTACTTCGGTATCGCGATACACCATCCGCTTTGATGCGGTTACGGTCAGTGATGCGGATTTTAAAAAGTATATCGTGCCCTTGTCGGACGCCCTTTCGGATATGTTGGGCAGTTCTTCTTCCCATTACCAACAGGTGTTGCGCAAGGCGAAGGCCAATAAGAACCGGTATGCGCTGATCGCAAGAAACCTTGATTATTCGGAGTATATGGCCGTAAAGGATTTTCCGCTTTTCAACAAAGGGCCTTATAAAGGCGGACTGATCATCGAGCAAAAAACGGTGCGCGAACATCCCTTGGGAAAGATTGCCGAACGTAGCGTGGGCTATGAAAACGTTGATGACAACGGCTACTATTCCGGCGTAGGCCTTGAAAGGGCATTTGGTCCTTATTTAAGGGGGATTGAAGGGAAACGCCTAAAACAAAAAATCGCCAAGGGCCAATGGAAACCTATCGGATGGGATAACATCGTGGAGCCAAAGGATGGTTACGATCTGGTTTCCACTATCGATATCAATATACAGGATATCGCACATCACGCCCTATTGGGCCAGCTCGAAAAGTACAAGGCCGACCACGGTTGTGTCATCGTCATGGAAACAGGGACCGGGGAGGTAAAGGCCATCTCCAACTTGGGCCAGACCAAAGACGGTACGTATTACGAACGTCTGAATTATGCCATCGGCGAGTCGCATGAGCCGGGTTCCACATTCAAATTGATGTCTCTGGTGGCTGCACTTGAAGATAAGGTCGTCGATACCAGCACCGTTATCGACACCGAAAAGGGACGCTGGCGTATTTATGATCGGACCGTGAAGGATTCGAAATGGGGCGGGTATGGTAAGATTTCTTTGGCCAGGGCCTTTGAAGTGTCTTCGAATACCGCTTTTGCGAAAATGGTGCACAATAATTATAAGGATGACCCTGAAAAATACGTCAACCGTTTGATGAAAATGAACCTGCACCGACAACTAGATCTGCCAATCAAAGGGGAAGGACAGCCGGTGATACGTTTTCCAGGGGATAAAGGCTGGTCCGGAATTTCGTTGGCTTGGATGTCCTACGGATATGAGGTGTCCCTTACCCCCTTGCAAACACTGACCTTTTACAATGCCATTGCCAACGATGGTGAAATGGTCAAGCCTAGACTTATTAAGGAAGTTAGGGAGTGGGACCAAACCATCGAAAAATTCGATAAGGAAGTGATCAGTGCCTCCATCTGTTCCAAGGAAACCGCTGCCATTGCGCAAGACCTGCTAAAAAAGGTGGTGGAAGACGAACACGGTACGGGCCATAAACTGTATTCCCCCAATTTTTCGATGGCCGGTAAAACAGGTACGGCACAAAAGAATTATGCATCGCAAGATCCTGACAAGCTAAAATATATTTCAACGTTCGCCGGTTATTTTCCTGCGGATGCCCCTAAGTATTCCTGTATCGTTGTCATCCATGAGCCGGATAAAAGCGTGGGCTATTACGGCGCCGATGTATCCGGACCGGTATTTAAGTCCATCGCCCAAAAGGTATATGCCACTTCCCCTTTGATCGATGAGGTCGATATGGACAAGATGAAGATTGAAGCGTTGGAAACATCCTATCAAAAATACTATGCCGAGGTGCAGAAAGAGTACAACAAAGTACCCAACGTACAGGGAATGAGCGGTATGGACGCTATATCCATATTAGAAAACCTGGGAATTCAAGTCGAGGTAAAAGGCAACGGAAAAGTAAAAAAACAATCCATTGCACACGGAACCGACATCAAAAACGTACAGAGTATAACCCTCGAACTATCGTGAAGCTATTAAAGGACATATTATATGGAGTAGCCCTATCCGCGGTAAACGGTTCGACCGATATTTTGGTGAACGCCGTTTGTTTCGATTCCAGAAAAGTGGGCATGGACGATGTGTTCGTTGCCATAAAAGGTACCCTTACTGATGGCCATCGGTATATCGCAAAAGCGATCGATACCGGAGCCAAGGCCATAGTCTGCGAAACGCTTCCGGAACAGATCGTCAACGGGGTGACCTACGTCACGGTCAAGGATGGTAATACCGCCTTGGCCGTGATGGCATCCAATTTCTATGACATTCCCTCCAAAAATTTAAAGCTGGTAGGGGTAACGGGCACCAACGGAAAGACGACCGTTAGCAGCTTGCTATACCAACTGTTCAAAAAAGCGGGATACAAAGTGGGCCTATTATCCACTATAAAAATTTTGGTCGATGAAACCGAATACAAAACCACCCATACCACCCCCGATGCGCTGACCATCAACCAACATCTTTCGTTGATGAACGGAGCCGGGGTGGAATTTTGTTTTATGGAAGTCAGCTCGCACGGCATCCATCAGAAAAGAACCAAGGGACTGGTCTTTGCCGGCGCGATTTTCACGAATCTTTCGCACGACCATCTCGACTATCATAAGACCTTCGCCGACTACAGGGACACTAAAAAAATATTGTTCGACGAATTGCCCAAAAAGGCGTTCGCCCTGACCAATATCGACGATAAGAACGGTCCGGTAATGTTGCAGAACACCAAGGCCAAACCATATACCTATGCGCTACGAACCTACGCAGACTATCGCGGAAAGGTTCTGGAAAACCAATTCAGCGGGCAATTGTTGAAGATCAACGGCCATGAACTTTGGTCTAGATTGATCGGTAATTTCAACGCCTACAACCTTTTGGCCATATATGCCACCGCCGATCTTTTAGGGCTGGAACAATTAGAAATCCTGCGCCTTTTGAGCGAACTCGAAACGGTCGACGGGCGCTTTCAATATTTTATATCCGACAAAAAAATAACGGCTATTGTCGATTATGCCCATACCCCCGATGCGCTAAAGAACGTGCTGGAAACCATTGGAAGTTTAAGGACCGGAAATGAAAATGTTATCACCGTAGTGGGCTGTGGCGGCGATAGGGATACCACGAAGCGTCCCGTTATGGGGCATATCGCCTCCGAGATGAGCAACAAGGCGATTTTTACCTCGGACAATCCGAGAACGGAATCCCCCACCGCAATCATTGAAGCCATGGAAGCAGGGGTAGAGCCGCAGAATGTAAAGAAAATCCTGTCGATAGAAAATCGGAAACAGGCCATCAAGACCGCCTGCCAATTGGCAGTCGCCAACGACATCATCTTGGTAGCCGGCAAAGGCCATGAAACCTATCAGGAGACTAACGGGACCCGTGTTGATTTTGATGATTTTAAGATAGTAAAGGAGCTCTTGAAGGATTTGAACAAATGAGGGCGCAGGGCCATGAAATTTTCAGCCAGTACTCCATGGATAGAAGTAGACCCTTATAATGAAGAAAGTACGAGGTTCGAAAGTGAATCCAAAGGCAAAATAATTAGTAATAAACAACCAATACCTTCAGATGCTGTATTATCTCTTCGAATATTTGGAAAAAGAATACCAGTTGCCCGGGGCGAGCCTGTTTCAGTTCACCACGTTCCGTGCGGCCATGGCCATTCTGTTTTCATTGTTGATAGCTACGGCATACGGTAAGCGCATTATTGTATTCCTGCAAAAAAAACAGATCGGCGAAAGCATTCGTGACCTGGGGCTTGACGGCCAAAAACAAAAGGCCGGTACCCCGACCATGGGCGGGTTGATCATTATCATGGCCACATTGATTCCCGTATTGCTTTTCGCACGGTGGTTGGACAATGTTTATATCATCTTGCTGATTATAACTACCATTTGGATGGGCCTTATCGGTTTTGCGGACGACTACATCAAAATATTCAAAAAAAACAAACAGGGTCTCAAGGGCAGGTTCAAGATAATGGGCCAGATCGTATTGGGTCTCGCGGTCGGGGCCACGCTCTATTTTCATCCAGAGGTTACTATGAAAGAAGAGGGTACGACCATAATTACCGAACAAAATGAGATACAGAAGGTCGAGGGCATTGAAATTAAATCGACGCGAACGACGGTACCGCTGCTCAAGAACAACGAGCTTGATTATGCCGAATTTATCGGTTGGGCAGGCGAGAACGCAAAAAAATATGCCTGGTTGATATTCATTCCCATTGTCATATTGATTGTCACCGCTGTCTCGAACGGGGCGAACCTGACCGATGGTATTGACGGGCTCGCGGCCGGCACTTCGGCCATTATCGTATTTACGCTGGGTATTTTCGCATTTGTTTCCGGTAATGTCATTTTTTCGGACTATTTGGATGTCATGTACATTCCGAACTCCGGCGAGCTAGTGGTCTTCATAACGGCCTTTGTGGGTGCCCTTGTAGGCTTTCTGTGGTACAATACCTTTCCCGCACAGGTCTTTATGGGCGACACGGGCAGTTTGACCATTGGCGGGATTATCGCTGTAATTGCAATCATTATTCGAAAGGAGCTCTTGATTCCCGTGCTTTGCGGCATTTTTTTCGCCGAATCGCTTTCCGTCATTTTTCAAGTGGGCTACTTCAAATATACCCGCCGAAAGTTCGGTGAGGGCAAACGTATTTTTCTCATGTCGCCGTTGCACCATCATTATCAGGTGAAGGGCTATCACGAAAGTAAGATTGTTACCCGTTTTTGGATCGTAGGGATATTCTTGGCCATTATTACCGTGGTGACGCTGAAAGTGAGGTAAGATACAAAGGTAAAGTTGGGATGAAGAAGGATAAGAATAAAGGGAGGAACGATTTCTCTAAGGATGGGTTGCAAGCGAACGGCAGAAGGCTCGTGATTTTAGGTGCGGGAGAAAGCGGCATCGGCACGGCCATCCTCGGAAAACAAAAGGGATATGATGTATTCGTTTCCGACCGTGGAAGGATTAAGGATAGGTACAGAGAAGTTCTTGAACATTTTAATATGGATTGGGAAGCTGAAAAACATACGGAAGCGAAGATCCTGAATGCCGATCTGGTGATGAAGAGTCCCGGTATACCCGATTCCGTTCCCCTGGTAAAGGCCTTACGGGAAAAGGGGATTCCCGTAATCTCCGAAATCGAGTTCGCATCGCGGTACACCGATGCCACGATTATCGGCATCACGGGAAGCAATGGTAAGACCACGACGACAATGCTCACGCACCATTTGCTAAAGCATGGCGGATTGAAAGTGGGAATGGCCGGTAACATCGGCGATAGTTTCGCCAAAATGGTGGCCGAAAACGACCCTGATTACTACGTTTTGGAAATCAGCAGTTTTCAGTTGGACGGGATAACGGATTTCAGACCGCATATCGCCATTTTGACGAACATTACTCCGGACCATCTGGACAGGTACGATTATAAGTTCGAGAACTATATCGCCTCGAAGTTCCGTATCGCCGAAAACCAGACCGAAGACGATTTTCTTATTTACGATGCCGATGATCCGGTCATCGTAGATTGGCTCAAGGCACATCCGATCAAATCAAAATTGCTTCCCTTTTCCATCGAGCGAGCGGTGGGGGAAGGAGCGGATCTACTAAACAACAACATACGAATACAAACCAAAAACGAGACACTAGAAATGACGACTGAAGCACTGACACTGGAAGGAAAACACAACCTAAAGAACACTATGGCGGGCATGACCGCCGCAAAATTGGTAGGCATTCGAAAAAAGAGCCTTCACGAAAGTATCGAAAGGTTCGAGGGCGCTCCCCATCGCTTGGAAAAGGTGTTGAAAATACACCATGTACAATACATCAACGATTCAAAGGCGACCAATGTCAACTCCGTCTTTTATGCCTTGGATAGCATAAAGACCCCGATAGTTTGGATCGTAGGCGGCGAGGATAAGGGCAACGACTATAAGCCATTGATGAGCATGGTACGCGAAAAGGTAAAAGCCATCGTATGCTTGGGTATGGACAATGAAACGATCAAAGACGTTTTTGGAAACGTAGTAGATCTGCTGGTCGAGACCTACGCCATGTCCGAGGCCGTCAAGGTGGCCTATAAAATTGCAGAACGCGGTGACACCGTATTGTTATCGCCAGCATGCGCCAGTTTTGACCTGTTCGAAAATTACGAAGATCGGGGCGACCAGTTTAAGGAGGCGATCAAGAATTTATAGGCATTTCGGCAGCGACGCAATGCTTAGCGTCTCCCTCGCCTATAAAATGAATGGTAGCGGTTAAATTAGTAACAATCAGTATTAAATAATTCAGGTTGACAGGAATATTCCAAAATATAAAAGGAGACAAGGCCATTTGGGCCGTTGTAACACTATTGGGGCTGTTCTCGTTCTTGCCGATCTACAGCGCCAGTAGCAATCTGGTGTACGTGGTCGGTAACGGTACGACCTTCGGCTATTTGGTCAAGCACGCGCTGTTATTGGTACTCGGTTTTGGCATCATTTATGGCGTTCACAGTATTCCGGCGCGATTCTTTAAGGGACTTTCCATCATCGCCATGCCGATAGTTCTGGTGCTTTTGGGGTTCACTTTGGCGCAGGGTACCACCATCGAAGGGGCGAATGCCAGCCGTTGGATCAGTGTACCGCTGGTAGGTATTTCGTTCCAGACCTCCAATTTGGCCGCCGTGGTCTTGATGATCTATGTCGCGCGCTATCTGACCAAAATAAAGGATGTGACGGTCACCTTTAAGGAAAGCATCCTACCGTTATGGACGCCGGTTTTTTTGGTCATTGCCCTGATATTGCCGGCCAACTTCTCGACGGCCGGGATTATCTTTTCCATGGTGCTGCTGCTTTGTTTTTTAGGGGGATATCCCACCAAATACCTATTGGGGATTGTCGGAACCGGAGTATTGGCACTCACCCTGTTCATTTTGACGGCCAAGGCATTTCCCGGGATGTTCCCGAACCGTGTCGATACTTGGTCGAGCCGTATCGAAAGCTTCGCCGATGATCGTGACACCGAGGCGGACTATCAGATAGAAAGGGCCAAGATCGCCATTGCCACGGGAGGGGTTATGGGCAAGGGCGCCGGAAAAAGCATACAGAAGAACTTTCTTCCACAAAGCTCGTCCGATTTCATCTATGCGATCATTGTGGAGGAGTATGGACTTGTAGGTGGTTTCGCACTGATGTTCTTTTACCTGCTGTTCCTGTTCAGAATCGTTATAGTCGCACACGCAAGCACCTCAATATTCGGAAAATTGGTCGCCCTGGGAGTCGGATTGCCCATCGTATTTCAGGCCTTGCTGAACATGGCCGTGGCGGTAGAACTGTTTCCGGTGACCGGTCAGACCCTGCCCTTAATCAGTAGTGGTGGCACCAGTAGCTGGATGACCTGTTTGGCCATCGGAATCATTCTAAGTGTTAGCGTTAAAAATAGCGAGCGAACAGTTTCGGGGTCGAAGGTAAAGATCGATGAAAACAACCCTTTAGACGTGTTGAGTGGGCAACTATAGGTTCATATTATCCGGTGGAGGTACCGGCGGGCATATCTATCCTGCCATAGCCATTGCCGATGAGTTGAAAAGAAGGCATCCCGATGCGGAGTTTTTGTTCGTAGGAGCGCAGGACCGTATGGAAATGGAAAAAGTACCCCAAGCGGGATACCAAATAGAAGGATTATGGATTACCGGGTTACAGCGGAAACTGACCCTGAAAAATTTGATGTTTCCCTTTAAATTGATAAGTAGTTTGCTAAAAGCGGGAAAAATATTAAAGAAGTTCAGGCCCGATGCCGTAATCGGTACCGGAGGCTTTGCCAGTGGGCCCACTTTAAGGGTCGCATCGGGCAGGGGCATTCCCTGCGTGCTGCAAGAGCAAAATTCCTATGCCGGAATTACCAACAAATTATTAAAGGATAAGGTCGACAAAATCTGTGTGGCCTATGATACTATGGACAGGTTTTTTCCTGCGGATAAAATCGTAAAGACCGGAAACCCCGTTCGTGGGGATCTGGTAGAAAATTTTAAGGATAAGTCCGAGGCCCTCTATCACTTCGGGTTGGATACCCAAAAATCCACCTTGCTGATTTTAGGGGGCAGCCTCGGCGCAAGGCGCATCAACCAATTGATCGCCAAAAATTTGGACTTGTTCAAAAAACTGGATATCCAGTTGATTTGGCAATGTGGCAAATTATACATCGGAGAATATAAAAAATACGCCTCCGAAACGGTAAAGGTCCTCGATTTTGTAAATAGGATGGATTATGCCTATAGTGCTGCGGATACTATTATTTCAAGGGCAGGGGCAGGCTCGGTTTCCGAATTGTGCATCGTAGGAAAACCCGTACTCTTCATTCCCTCGCCAAACGTTGCAGAGGATCACCAGACCAAAAATGCGCAGGCGTTGGTAGCTGAAAACGCCGCCCTAATAATCAAGGAGACGGATTTGGAAGGGCAGTTTGAAACGATCTTTACGGATTTACATAAAAACAAGGACAAACAAAAGGCATTAGCCGCCAACATCAAAAAGCTGGCCCTGCCCAACGCCACAAGTGATATCGTGGACGAAATTTTGAAATTGGTTAATAAATGAACAGTAGCGGTAGGCAATTGCGGTTGGAAGTAAAAGAAATTTAACTATTTGCAAATGAAATCATTTAAAAATTACATAATTCATAATTCATAACCTTTTAAGCTTGACACATGAACCTAAAAACCCTAATTAACGTCTATTTCATCGGCATCGGAGGCATCGGTATGTCCGCCTTAGCACGTTATTTCAGGTTTATAGGGAAAAGCGTAGCTGGGTACGATAAGACCGAAACACCGCTGACCCGAGAACTGAAAGATTTGGGTATAGACGTTCATTACGAAGACGACATACATCTGGTTCCAGAAGAATTTTACGACACGACTAACACCTTGGTTGTGTATACCCCGGCAGTTCCAGCGGAACATTCCGAATACCAATATTTTTTGAACCGGGATTTCGAATTGAAAAAACGCTCGGAAGTACTAGGCCTGATTACAAGGGATACTTTCTGCTTTGCGGTCGCCGGCACACATGGAAAAACGACCACATCCTGTATTTTGGCCCATTTGTTAAAGGAAACCGATACGCCGTTTACCGCATTTTTAGGAGGTATATCCGAAGATTTCAACAGTAATTTCGTCTTTGAGGGTACGGAATACTCCATAGTCGAGGCCGATGAGTTCGACCGCTCCTTTTTGCGGTTATTTCCCGATGTGGCCTGCGTGACCTCCATGGATGCCGACCATTTGGATATCTATGGGGACGAAAGTGAGCTGAAAAAGTCCTTCAAGGAATTTACGGAACGGATAAAACCCGGAGGTAAACTATTCGTAAGAAAGGGACTTCCGCTAAATGGTATCACCTACGGCATCGAAGACGGATCGGATTATTGCCTTGAAAACATCCGAATCGAAGACGGCAGTTATATTTTTGATTTGGTAACGCCAGAAACAAGACTATCCGAAGTTAAATTCAACAAGCCCGGAAGGCATAACCTGCTCAACGGATTGGTAGCATTCGCCATGGCAACGCAGACCGGGAAGCCAGCTAAGGATTTGGCCGAAGCTTTGGAAACCTTCAAAGGCGTACAACGACGGTTTTCCTACAAAATCAAACGGGATACTTTCATTTTTATCGATGACTATGCCCATCATCCTACGGAAATCAATGCGGTCTATGAGGCGATATCCGAAATGCATCCCGGGAAAGAAATATTGGTCGTCTTTCAACCGCATCTATACTCCAGGACGAGGGATTTTGCCGATGACTTCGCTAAAAGCCTATCGCAATTCGATAGCATCCTTTTACTGGATATCTATCCCGCGAGGGAAAAACCGATGGCAGGCATCACCTCTGAATGGCTGTTGGAAAAGATAGACCGTCCGAAGAAAAAAGTAATCGGGAAATCCAAATTAATAAAGGAGATAAAAAAGCAAAATCCCGAAATACTGGTCACCCTGGGTGCCGGCGACATCGGGCTTGAAATACAAAAATTAACAGAAGAACTTGAACATGCAGAATAAGTGGAACTATATAAAAATAATGGTCTTAGGGGCAGTAATTACAGGTCTTTACGCCTTTTCGAACGATAGAAGCGAACATAAGATCGTAGACGGAATCGACATCGAATTCGTCGGTGACCAGAATGTATACCTCACCCAGGGAGCGGTTAATAAATTGTTGATACAAAAATTCGGTAGCCTTGAAAATGTGCCCAAAGAAAAATTAGCTTTGAACACTATCGAAAAAACCATTGAGGCCAATAAAATGGTAAAATATGCCCAAGTCTTTCTTTCCGTTAACGGCAAACTTGCGTCGAAAATCGTTCAGCGCAAGCCCATCGGACGTGTAGAGGGGGAATCGAAATTCTATCTCGACGAAGACGGAAAGCGCATGCCGTTGTCATCGAGCCACTCGGCGCGCGTACCCATTATCACAGGTAAGATTACGGGCGAAAGTCTTGAAGATGCCTATGAAATTTTGAACTACATCAATGCCGATGAATTTCTTCGGAAAAATGTGATAGGGATTCACGTCATGGCCGAAGGAAGGTATCAGCTGCGTTTTCGCACCGAGCAGTTCACGGTGAACCTGGGAGGCGTCGAGAATTTACGGGAAAAGTTCAACAAGTTCAAGGCATTTTACGCCAAGGCCGATAAAGACGATACCTTGGATAACTATGATATCGTAAGCCTGGAGTTTAACAATCAAGTAGTGTGCACCAAAATTTAAGGTATGAAAATAGGTAATTATTCGGTAGGATTGGATATAGGAACGACCAAGATCGTGGCCATTATCGGCAAGGAGAACGAGTACGGCAAAATCGAGGTGCTGGGCATCGGGCAGTCCAAAAGTTTGGGAGTGCACCGGGGTGTGGTGAACAATATCACCCAGACCATTAAATCGATTCAACAGGCGGTAGAGCAGGCGGAGGACAACTCTGGTCTTGAGATCGGGTCCGTCGTGGTGGGTATCGCGGGCCAGCATATCCGCAGCCTGCACCATAGCGACTATATTACCCGGGCCGATTCCGAAGAGGTGATCAACGAAGAAGATCTTGATAAGCTCTGCAATCAGGTGTACAAACTAGTGATGCTTCCCGGCGAGGAAATCATACACGTGCTTCCGCAGGAATACAAGGTAGACGGACAGGCAGAGATCAAAGAGCCCATAGGTATGTATGGCGGTCGTTTGGAAGCTAATTTTCATGTGGTCGTGGGTCAGGTGTCCTCTATCAAAAACGTGGGTCGCTGCATCAAGAGTGCCGGTTTGGAACTGGGCAACATTACGTTGGAGCCTCTAGCATCTTCGGATGCCGTTTTGAGCAAGGAAGAAAAGGAAGCCGGTGTAGCCTTGATCGATATAGGTGGTGGAACGACAGATCTGGCCATTTTTAAGGATGGCATTATCCGTCATACTGCGGTGATACCGTTCGGTGGGGGTGTGATTACGGAGGATATTAAAGAAGGATGTTCCATCATCGAAAAACAGGCCGAACTGCTGAAAATAAAATTCGGATCGGCATGGCCTGGCGAAAATAAGGATAATGAAATCGTTTCCATTCCCGGTCTGCGGGGCAGGGAACCTAAGGAAATCACGCTTAAAAACCTCTCGAAGATCATCCATGCACGCGTTGTGGAGATTGTCGAACAGGTGTATACCGAAATCAAGACTTACGGACACGAAGAACAGAAAAAGAAACTGATCGCCGGTATCGTATTGACCGGTGGTGGAAGCCAATTGAAACACTTAAAGCAATTGGTGGAATATATTACGGGAATGGATACCCGAATTGGCTACCCCAACGAACATTTGGCGGGAGATTCCGATGCCGAAATTGCCAGTCCGCTTTACGCGACCGCCGTCGGCCTATTGATGAACGCCGTTTCCAACGGAAGTAAGGTCAAGAAGGCCGAAAACCAAGAAGCGGAAAAGCCGGAGGAGGCGTTGGTCATGGCCGGGCATGAAGAAGAGGAAGAAATGGCCCATCAGGGCAAGCGCAAAAAGGAAAGATTATCCGTTTTCGACAAATGGTCCGAAAAGCTGAAGGATTTTTTGGATAATGCGGAATAGAGTTACATTATAAAATTAACCAGTAATAAAAAATACTATGAACAACATGGAATTTGACGGAATAGCCTTTGATCTCCCCAAAAATCAAAGTAACGTAATAAAAGTAATCGGCGTAGGCGGTGGGGGCAGCAATGCCATTAACCACATGTTTCAGTCGGGCATCAACGGGGTGGATTTTGTCATCTGCAACACCGATTCCCAAGCACTGAACAACAGCCCCGTACCGAACAAGATACAACTTGGCGTTTCACTGACCGAGGGATTGGGGGCTGGTGCCAATCCGGAAGTAGGGGAACAGGCCGCTTTGGAGAGTATGGAAGAGATCAAACAGATGCTCGCCCGTACCACCAAAATGATCTTTATCACCGCCGGTATGGGCGGTGGAACGGGTACCGGTGCGGCTCCCGTTATCGCCAAACAAGCTAAGGAACTTGATGTGCTTACCGTGGGCATCGTAACCATGCCCTTTGAGTTCGAGGGCAAAATGCGCTGCGAACAGGCCCGTATCGGTATCGAAAAACTACGTGCAAACGTAGATTCATTGATCGTCATCAATAACAACAAGCTTCGGGAAGTCTATGGAAACTTAGGTTTCAAGGCCGGTTTTTCAAAAGCTGATGAAGTGCTCTCTACAGCCGCAAGAGGCATCGCAGAGGTAATTACGCACCACTACACACAGAATATAGACCTTCGCGATGCCAAGACGGTATTGTCCAACAGTGGTACCGCCATAATGGGCTCCGCCACGGCCACCGGCTCCATGCGCGCCAGTGAGGCCATCACCAAAGCCTTGGATTCCCCGCTCTTGAACGATAATAAGATAACCGGGGCCAAGAATGTATTATTGCTGATCGTGTCGGGCGGACAGGAAATTACAATCGACGAGATCGGCGAAATCAACGACTACATACAAGTTGAAGCCGGTCATGGTGCAAATATTATAATGGGTGTCGGCGAGGATGAGGATTTGGGAGAAGCTATTGCGGTAACCGTAATCGCCACGGGCTTTGACGTAGATCAGCAGAATGAAATCGTCAATACCGAGGCGAAAAAAATTATCCATACCCTTGAAGACGAGC
Organism: Pricia sp.; assembly: GCF_041745955.1. Lineage (NCBI taxonomy): Bacteria > Pseudomonadati > Bacteroidota > Flavobacteriia > Flavobacteriales > Flavobacteriaceae > Pricia > Pricia sp. The sequence continues at coordinate 26,201 of NZ_JBGTHY010000264.1, read as the reverse complement.
AAAAGGCCCATCGCGACCTTTCGGAAAGAAAGAACATCGTACATACGTTGGCGGAACCCGAAAATGTAAGACCGAAGGTTATCAAGCATACTTTGGTCGATGATGTCGAAGAGCCCGGTATGGATCTGGTGCCTACCTCGAACTATATCAAGAACTTCAATGTATTCTATGAAGAGATAGTCGAAGAAGTCGCCCAAATAAGCGATAGCGATGATGATTTTATAATCATAGATTCCAAAGATGCCTTGCACGACATGGTAGTGGTCGATCCCGTGACCGTGGCCTACGAGCGCTTGAAGGAAGAGCAGATGGCCATGAGTTTCGATATGCCCTTGGCCGGGACCCAAGAAGATAAGGAAGAGGAGGAACAAGATAACGTCATCACCTTCAGCCTTGACGATGATGTAAAGGATATCGAGGTGAAAAATCCGGTAGAAGTCATCACAGTGCTCGAGTACAATAAAAAAGGCGAGACTCGATACAGTCTGGATGACTATATGGACTTGGAAAATAAACTGACCGGCGCAAAACCGAAATCTTTCCAAAACAAACCGGAAGTAGTCGAAGAAGAAATGCAGATCGAAAGAAAACCGGTCGTTGAAGCTAAGCTTCCCGAACAGAGACCCGTCGCCAATACCAGCGAGCCAAAACAGGAATCGTTTAGTGCCGTTAATCCCATGGACAGCCCCATTGACGCATTATTGAAGGAGCGCGCCGACGAGCGACGTAGAAAATTGAAAGATTTCAATTATAAGTTCCAGAACAGCGTAAGCAGTATCGATGAAATCGAAAAGGAGCCTGCCTACAAGAGACAGGGTATTGATTTGAGCACAGGCCCAATGCAAGATATCAAGGTTTCGCGCACCACGCTTGGCGAAGATAGCAACGATGAGATACAGTTGCGTTCGAACAATTCGTTCTTACACGATAACGTAGATTAACCGTTTTACCCCTAACACTTTACTAACTCAAACCCTAACCCGGAAAAATCTAATTTTTTCGGGTTTTTTGCATTTGATATAAGGGGATATTCTCTATATTCGCAGTCCGAAAAATAGTTTGGTAATGAGCTTACAGCAGGAAGTAATGGAACAATTGAAGGTCGCTATGAAGGCCAAGGATAAAGTTGCCATGGAATCTTTGCGTGCCATTAAGTCCGCTTTGTTGTTGGCACGGACCGAGACAGGTTCGGGTGCTGAAATGACGGAAGAAGACGAAGTGAAACTAGTCCAAAAACTGGTCAAACAAAGAAAGGATAGTGCGGCAATTTTCAAGGAGCAGGGCAGAGACGATCTCGCCGGGCCCGAACTGGCGCAAGTTGCCGTTATCGAGCAGTTTTTGCCCGCACAGCTTTCTGAGGAAGACATCGAAAAAGTAGTCGTGCAGACCATCGACGCCACGGGCGCGTCTGGAATGCAGGATATGGGCAAGGTAATGGGGATGGTCTCCAAGAAATTGGCAGGCCAAGCTGATGGAAAGACAATTTCGACCATCGTGAAAAGGAAATTATCTTGAAGATCGATCTATAGAGCGATTGGTCATTGGTTAAAACGGTTAATTTGTTTTACTGCCAACTGCCATTGTCACTGACTACAAACATAAATGGCCGCGTGGCGCAACTGAATAGCGCATCAGATTTCGGCTCTGAGGGTTGGGGGTTTGAATCCCTCCGCGGTCACAAAGGGTCTTGCTCTGCAAGACCCATTTTTATTTTCGCTTACACAGAACAGGTCTACCAAAGGTTTCAGGCCATGGAAACTTATTGATCGGGAAGAGTTGGTTACCAGACCCGAGTCAAGAGCAAGAGAGATGTTTTTCAAATCTGGTGCTGGTAGAGCGTTTCTTAAAAATAGGCTGTGCAATTACTAAGAAAGCAGAGATTTCTATTCCTCCAGTCCCATTAATATAATTAAACCGATATTTTTGCCCCTTGAAAGTAAACTTAATTGGAATTATAAGTGGACGCTACAGGAAAGCAAAAAAGGAAAAGAATCGGCCAAAGAATCAAAAGGAATGCAAGAATTTCAAAATATGTAATCTACAAGGAGACACTTATAGATTTTAAGGAACAGTTCTGGTCTTTTACAGGAGCATTATTTGGAATTGGACTAATAGCCCTGATTCAATCTTCCTATTTGCCTGAGTTGGAAAACATACTTCTAACTGGTTCATTTGGCGCGGCAAGTGTGCTCATTTTTGGATCAATACAAAGTCCGTTTGCTCAACCGCGTAATTTTATAGGCGGACAAATAGTTTCGGCAATTATCGGTGTATCGATTTTTAAATTTTTCCCCGACATCATTTGGATTACCGCACCGCTTGCAGTAGCTACTTCGATTATTGTGATGCAGTTTACTAAAACATTACATCCCCCAGGCGGGGCAACGGCCCTTATTGCGGTTATTGGAACCGAAAAAATAAAATCTTTGGGCTATTTGTATGTCCTTTCACCTGTTTTGTCCGGTACGCTGATATTATTTGTCATTGCGCTGATTTTCAATAATATGACAAAACACAGAAAGTATCCAACAAACAGTAGGTTGACTAGAGTTTTCAAGAGTAAAGGACTGAAAAGAAAATGAAAAATCTAGTCGTTCATTTCGTTCAATACTTTTCCATCGGTATCAAAAAGTACCTTTTTATCATCGTCCCCACTTTTTTCAAGTTCTACTTCGTAAGTAGCGACACCATTTTCTTCGATCATATCGATGCCATCGATAGTATATCCTTCATAAGTATAGGAAATGGCGGAATGAATGGCCTGGGGCAGATCGCTGTCCGAAATTTCCTTTTCCATTTTCGCGGTGTTGCCATCTGAGGCGTACCAGATTTCGTGGTCTTCACGATCGATTTCGAACTCCACTTTATAACTCTCGCCTTCCATTTCCCATTCTACATCTTCTGCATTGGGGTAGGTCTGTTCAAACGACGTTCGCATATCAGCGGGTACTTCGCTCACGTTCACGTTCTAAAAGTAAAACCGATGGCGACGGGTTACCATTTCTTTCTAGATTTCCGTTATATTGTTGCTATAAATAGGAAGCCCCATGAAAATCCTGATTATCGAAGACGAGCCCCAGATGTTGGACAATATGCGCCAGACCTTGGAGCGCGAGCATTATAAAGTGGAAGCGGCATCGGACTTCAGAACGGCCAGCGCTAAAATTGGGGTTTATGATTACGATTGCGTGCTGTTGGACATTACCTTGCCCGATGGAAACGGATTGGAACTGCTAAAGCAACTCAAAAAATTGGGCAAGGAAGACGGGGTCATCATCGTCTCGGCCAAAGATTCGCTTGACGACCGTATAAAGGGCCTTGATCTTGGTGCGGACGATTACCTGCCCAAACCCTTTCACATGGCCGAACTCAATGCACGGGTAAAAGCGGTGCTGCGCCGGCGGAATTTTCAAGGTTCGACCCAGATCGAAGTGGGCAATATGAGTATATCCCCCGAAAATAGAAGTATTCAAATTTCCGCAAAGGACCTTGTTCTGAACCGAAAGGAATTTGATATTCTTATGTATCTCGTGACCAATAAAACAAGATTGGTTACCAAGACCGCTTTGGCAGAACACGTTTGGGGCGACCATATCGATCAATCCGACACTTTCGATTTTATCTATTCACAGATCAAAAACCTACGAAAAAAATTGGATGATGCCCAAGCGACTGTCGAAATCGAGGCCGTTTATGGAGTAGGTTATAAGTTAGTGGTCGTTTAAGGGGGGTAAATGTCATCCTGAGCGCAGTCCAAGGGCTACAACGCTAGAAAGTTCAAGTTAAAGTATCGAGTTCAGAATCAAAAAAGTAATTTTCTAACATCTAACATCTAACATCTAACATCTAACATCTCACCTCCTTGAAACTCCTTAACCATACCACCAAATATTTCGCACTTCTACTTATCGTGCTGATTACAGTATGGGCGGTCATTTTTTATTTTGCCATGCTCGATGAGATATATGATAGTTTAGACGATGGCCTAGAAAACCAAAAGGAACTGATTGTTCAAGCGACCCAAAACGATAGTACGCTGCTGAGCGATACCGATTTCGGGGTCAATAATTATACGATAAAAAAAACACCAAAACGGGCCTATGTCAAAGACAGCTATCGCGACACCCTGATGTATATGCAGAACGAAGGGGAATATGAGCCTGTTCGTATTTTGGAGAGCTCTTTTGAGCGCAACGGTTCACATTATAAAATTAACTTGATTACGTCAATGGTCGAGGAAGACGATCAGATCGAGAATCTCGTCATCTACTTACTAGGGCTGTATCTTGTGCTGATCGCGAGTATCGTGCTGCTCAACAATCTTGTTCTTAAAAGGGTATGGAAGCCCTTTTACGATCTTATCGGTAAGTTGAAAGATTTCCGTATCGAACGTGACGAACCCATAAAGACCGGGCCGACCACCATCAATGAATTTGAATTGCTCAATCAAAGCGTCGAAAGGTTGACCGAGAAATCAAAACAAAGCTATGTCGCTCAAAAGGAATTTATTGAAAATGCGGCCCACGAATTGCAGACCCCTTTGGCCATCTGCATTAACAAGCTCGAGTTGCTGCTCGAAAAGAACGAAATGAAAGAAGACCAGTCACAAGAGGTGGGCGCGATACTTGATACCCTTGGGCGTTTGACCCGATTGAACAAATCGCTGCTGTTGCTTTCCAAAATCGACAACAGCCAATATGTGAATGAGGAACTCATAGATTTTGGCGCACTTTCAAAAAGAGTTGTGTCCGATTTCGAGGATTTTTCAGCACATCGCGACATCGCTATCCAACTAATTCGGGCAGCTATTTTGCAATATCCAATGAATCGTGACCTGGCCACGGTATTGATATCCAACCTCATCAAAAACGCCGTCATTCATGGTACCGCTGGTAAAAGCGTAGCTATTGAAATCTCGGTTGATCGTATCGTGGTACAGAACTTCGGCACCGAGACCGGACTTGATGGCGACCAGCTCTTCAAGAGATTTAAGAACATCGGTTCCGACATGCGTTCCACGGGTTTGGGCCTTGCCATTGCAAAGGCCGTTTGTGATAGATATAACCTGCAGATGAATTACTATTTTGACTATAGGCATGTTTTCGAAATCCGGTTTCCGATGCATAGCCCTTAAATGTACACCCTAATTTTCAAATTCCAAATTCTTTACAGATTCATAGCTGACTTTAGCAGAATACTAGCGTAGCGTAAACAAAATACCGATGAACAAAATGAAATTATGGACAATATTGGGCCTTGGCCTTGGATTTATTTTGATAATCGTACTATTTACCGATATGGCGCCCGAAAGAAATCAGGGCGGGCTTTCGTTTACCGTATCCCAACGTTGGAATCTTCCATCCGAGCTCGATGAAATCTCAGGTATTGTCTATTTGGAAAATGGTAAAATAGCTGCCGTGCAAGACGAGGATGGTATTATTTTCATCTACGACCTGAACGAAAAGAAGGTTGACAGGGAAATAGCGTTCGGAGACAAGGGCGATTACGAAGGGCTTGCCGTTAACAAAGCGGATGCCTACGTACTGCGAAGCGACGGCACTATAATCGAGATCAAGAATTTCGAGAATGCCGATAGAACGGTAAACACCTACCGAACCCCATTTTCGGGTAAAAACAACGTAGAGGCCTTAGAACTGGATGTCGAAAGAAATAGTCTTTTGATAAGTCCGAAGGATATGGATTTAGGTTCCGATAGGTACAAGGGCGTGTATGGGTTTTCTTTGGAAACCAAGAAAATAGAGAGCGAGCCGCTCTTCAAATTGGATATGGGCGATAAGGCCTTAAAAAGGTTCAGGGAAAACGACCTAGCTAAAACCTTCCGGCCGTCCGACTTGGCTATCCATCCGAAGACCAAAGAAATCTACATGCTAGAAGGTTCCAAGCCTAAACTGCTTATTTTGGATGCCGACGGAAATGTCAAAAACGCATACGGTCTCGATAAGAAAATGTTTCCTCAACCCGAAGGCATTACGTTCGACAACGAGGGAAGTTTGTACATCGCCAGTGAAGCGAAAAAGGGAGGCAATGGTACGATTACCCAGCTTAAACTGAAGGAATAGGAATGGGCACATCAAGAAACGGGAACTCTTCCGTCAAAAAAAGCTCCGTCAAAAAAAGCAAGGCTCCCTTGTTCATTTCGATAGGATTGATAGCAGCTCTCCTTGTCGCTTATTTTTTAGTTCCGCAAGTCGAGACCTTTATCAACGAGGCTTGGAACGTATTGACCAGCGACGATGAGGAACGGATACAATCATGGGTCGGCGGTTTCGGGTGGTTCGGCCCGGTGTTGTTGATTCTTGCCATGATCGTTCAGATGTTTCTTTTAGTCATACCTACCATTCTATTGATGGTCGTGGCAGTTTTGGCCTACGGTCCGGTCTGGGGTAGTACGATCGTCTTCGCTTCCGTCTTTGCCGCATCTTCGGTCGGATATCTTATCGGTAGCTATTTTGGGGATGCCATTGTCACGCGGGTCATCGGCCAAAAATCGGAGAAAAAAGTAGAGAAATTTTTAGATGATTATGGCTTCTGGGCCATTATCGTAACCCGAATCAATCCTTTTTTATCCAACGATGCCATCAGCTTTGTCGGTGGACTGCTGCGCATGGGCTACTGGAAATTCATCGGTGCCACATTGGTGGGTATAGCGCCGCTTACTCTTTTTATTGCCATCATGGGAAAAAGTACGGAAAGTCTGAAAACGGGATTGCTGTGGGGATCTTTGGCGAGCTTGCTCGCTTTTGGAGTTTATGTGTGGTGGGATAAGGGGAGAAAATACTCAAAGTAAAGTACGACGGCTACGCTGCTTTGCTTACTTTCGCTGTTTGTTTTGCATCTATTTTTCCATAGCGAATGTCCAATATCCCTTCATCTTCAAAATCAAAAATTTTCAGTCCGGCCAACATTTTGCTGCTGGCCGGTATTTTGTGTATTGCCATTAATTTACGCCCGGCTCTGGCCGCCGTAGGCCCCTTGGTAAATGACATTCGGCAAGCTACGGGACTTTCAAATTCGATGCTCGGTCTGTTGACCACCTTGCCATTGATCGCTTTTGGAGTCGTTTCTACCTTGACCCCGTTGTTCACGGGCCGTTTTGGCATTGGCGGCACCTTGGCCGGGGCGATGCTATTACTGGCCGCCGGTATCGGTATTCGTTCGGCGGGCGGGACAGTCATGCTTTATTTCGGAACACTTCTTTTCGGCATTGCTATCGCGTTTGGCAATGTTTTGTTGCCGGGTCTAACGAAACGGAATTTTTCCTCGAATTCAGGGTTTGTAACGAGCCTCTATTCGAGCGTAATGGCCTTGGGCGCCTCCTTAGCGGCGGGCATCAGCGTTCCCTTGGCCCAATACCTATGGATTGGGTTGTCAGGTCTCCCTGGTGGTTTGGGCCCTATTGGCCTTGATCGCGTTTTTCGTGTGGCTGCCGCAATTGCCCCGTTTAAAAAAAGCGGAGGAGAAACGCAGTTTTTTGAAGGCAATGAAGTCTTTGGGCCGGTCCGGTCTGGCATGGAAGATCGCTCTTTTCATGGGGCTGCAATCCATGGTATTCTACGTGGTGCTGGCTTGGCTTCCCGCCATACCGCAGAGTAGGGGCTTTGAGGCCGAATTTTCGGGATGGCGCAATCGGTAGGCTATATCGTAGCGGCTACCGGACCCATTATTTTCGGGAGTATTTTTGACCTTACGGGAAATTGGACGTATTCGCTGATGCTGCTTATCGCCATTGCCGCATTGAAATTATATATGGGGTTGGGGGCCGGAAGCCCGGGCAAAGTGTAAGCCTCTCCATTCAATCTCACATTTGTACATTATGTTCTTTTGTCGGTAGCACACTTAGCGATATCGATTATCGGTCGATGCTAAAAATCGATGAACACAAACGAAAGAAATTCGAACAAAACCATTAGCTAAACGCCGTATGCAACACAACGGGGTACATTGTGCGCTATCAAAAAGTTGTCAAAAGTTTAACAATCCCTTCACCCATGTAGCGCCAGTACCGGAACATCCTTAAAATAACCCAACTTGCCCAAGGAAGGGGTACCGAAACCCAATTTTTCCCAAAAGGATGGTTTCTCGTCGATATAACTGACCATATTGCTATGTCGTATCTCGACGAAACAACTCAACGCGGCGGACATATTAACATCGTGCAGCACGTTGAAACTAAGGTCTACGGCCTTAAAGTATTTTTGTAAACGTATCTTGTTATTTTTTTGTTGCGATGTAAGTGTACCGTTATCCGCTAAGCTAAGCACCTGTATACTGGCCCCCGTCATTTTTGCGATCTCCGCTAAATATTTGACTTCTGAAGTCCTGAAATCGGTATTGAAATTTGTTGCCAGCACAATTTCTTCCGGCCGGTTAAAAATTGCGTTTTTGGGTACCATCAGAACGGGACATTTTCGCACGTTTTCGATTACGGCCAAAGTATTTTTTCCATATTTGCCCTCTTGCCTATGTTTCATTCCCTTGGCGCCCAGAATAATCATATCGATCTGCATATTTTCTACGATATTTTTGACCGCATCAATAAATACAGAGGAGCGTGAGAGCACATGAAACCGATGGTTCGGATTTTCTTTGGCGAAAGTAAGCCGGTTCAAAATATCGCCCAGGCCTTCTTTTGAACGATTTTCGGATAGTTTGTTGAACGCCTCGTCGGGATCCAAGCGGTTTATATTGTTCAGGCCATGGGAATCTTTAACGTATGTATTCAGAATGTAGAAATCACAATCCTGTTCGGCATGTAGTTTTAGGGCGTAGACTATGGCATTCCAAGAGTTTTTTGAAAAATCGGTAGGCAATAACAACTTTTTTCCCATGACATTGAATTTTAGAGGTTTTCGTGTTTTCTATGTTCTATTCTTTCTCTTAGTTCCATTTTCACCTTGTGACAAATTGGAGAATTTTTGACAGAATGTTCGATTTAATGTTCCTATATTTTTTGAGATGGTCGATATAAACGTTCCAGATCATCGGCCCAGTTAATGACCTCGGCCCTATCTTTTTTCACCATGATCTTACTGTCGGGCTCATGGCCATAAAATAATTTTGTAGCGCTCATAATACCATATTTGCGTTGATGTGTAAGTTCTCTTGTTCTACCTTTTCAATCGTCAGCTGCTGTTCGCCGCTCGGGAATTCCCAAGTTATCGTATCCCCCTCGGCATACCCCATAACGGCCGCCCCCATTGGCGTAAGAATGGATATCTTATCGTTTTTCACATCGCTAGCCGTGGGTAAGACCAACCTGAATTTTTTATGCCATCCGTTTTTCGAAACGATAGTGCTGGTGCTGTTGAACCGAATGACATCTTTTGGCATATCGGCATCGTCGCATATCTGTGCGGAGTCCAGTTCCCCCAATAAGGTTTTGACCGATTTGCGCAGGGTGTGGTCCTTGTGATATCCCGAAAGGTTCATGTACCGTTTTAGCAGCACGTATTCCCTTTTTTCTATGAGAAGATTTCCGTATTTCATTTTTAAATTTTTATGGAAAATACCACGCTTTACATACGTTCACGAAAGTCGGGCAGATACATCGACCCTACCTACGGCAGGCAGGCAACGCTATATTTATTTGACCTTTAGTTCGCCAGAGCCAACAGCATCCTCAAAATTTGCGGCTACCGTGGTATGGCTTCCGAAGAAACGACCACCATCTTCACGTTGTATCGCTACCTGTTTCGTACCGTCCTTTTTTTCTTTTATGGAGGTCACCACGACCTTGCTTCCAGCTACACTTTTATAGTTTGCGATACCACCTCTCTTGATGATAAAATTCGCTCTTGAAAATTCGATGTGCTTGAACCTATTGGTTTCCAGCCGTCCTATTTCAAAGACGTCGCCGACTTCAACTTCGTTCTGAATGGCATCGGTATTATTGGACTGTGCGTTCAGCACACTTACCGAGAACAAGGCTACTAGTACATATTTGATCATAACTTTATATTTCGGATTTTTAAAGAAATAACAGCATTATCTGGTGAATTTGATTTTCCTCCTAAAAGGCAAATGGCATGCCCTAAAAGGTATCGGGCATGCCATTTTTTATAATTAATTGGATATCAGGTAGTAATAGGAAATTTAAAAGGAGGGGATAGCAGCAAACTGGGGGAAATTTCCCCAGATGGGGAGTTTTGAACCTTTAAATCAGGTCAATTTATCGCGCAGGGTCTTGCGGTCGATTTGGAGAATTTCGGCGGCCTTGGTCTTATTGCCTTCGGTATGTAAGAGTACTTTTTTAACATATTCCTTTTGCATTTCACGGAGCGGAAGGAAATCGGAATCGGGAAAATCAATCTTGAACTTTAGGTTTTCTGGAAGGTCTTTGACTTCGATTGATCCGTCTGACATAATGACCGCCCGTTGAATGCTATTCTCAAGCTCCCTGATATTGCCGGGCCAATGATAACGTTGCAGAACTTGCAAGGCATGAGGGGAAATTTGCATAAGCCTATCCTTATACTCCACCCCATATTTTCGGATGAATTTATCTACCAACAAGGGAATATCCGATTTGCGCTCACGAAGCGGGGGCACATTGATTTCTACAACGGTCAGGCGATAATAGAGATCTTCACGGAAATCCTTTTTTTGGATGGCCTCCAATAGATTGCTATTGGTCGCCGCGACAATTCGGATATTTACGCTCTCTACCTTTCGGGAACCCACTTTCGTAATCTCCTTTTCTTGAAGGGCACGTAGCAGTTTCGTCTGAACCGAGAGCGGTGCGGAACCAATTTCATCAAGAAACAGCGTGCCACCATCCGAAGCCTGAAAGAACCCTTTGCGGTTTTCGTTGGCTCCGGTAAAGGCTCCTTTGGTATAACCGAAGAGTTCGGCTTCGAGCAAATTTTCGGGAATGGCGCCGCAGTTTACTGCCACAAAGGGCGCACGGGAAAACTTCCCGGAATAATGGATGGCCCGCGCCACCAGTTCCTTGCCCGTGCCGCTTTCGCCCTGGACCAATACCGTTGCTTTGTTGTTCTTGACCCTATCGATAATGTCCGTAATTTTTTGAAACGCTTCCGAAGTGCCGATCATGTCGGCATAGCCATTACTTTTTCCAGTTGTTGATACGGGTTGCCGTTTTTTACGTTTTGCACCACTTTCAAGGGACTTTTGTACGGCCTGTTTCAACTCGTTTTTAGTAAAGGGCTTGGTCAAGTAATCGGTCGCCCCTGATTTGATAACCTCCAAGGCACCATCCACCGAAGGGTAACCGGTGACAACCAGCTTCGGCATTTCGGGGTAGTGCTCATCGGCGAATTTCACCAATTGCAACCCGTCCACTTCGGGCATTTGAATATCGGTGATCAGAAGATCGATAAACGTATCCTTTAAAATGTAAAGCGCTTCCTTGACCGAAACGGCCTTGTAGGTATGATAATCGAGTGAGTGCAGATGGCGCTGTAACAGTTCTAGAATATCGATGTCGTCATCTACCAGCAGTATGTTTTCTTTCCGAAGACCCATGTTTACAATTTAGGAAAATCAACGGTAAAAATAGTTCCTTTTGGGGTATTAGGGCTGTGGGCGATCTTGCCTTTATGGCTACTGATTATTCCATGTACCACGCTTAGTCCCAATCCCGAACCGACCCCCAAAGGTTTTGTGGTGAAAAAAGGTTCGAACACCTTATGCTCATTTTTGGGGTCGATACCCGGACCTTCGTCCGAGATGCGAAGTTGTATTTTTTTTCCTTTTTCATGGATGTCAATGCCAATACCCCCATCCTTGGGCGAAAAATAGACTGCGTTCATAATCAGATTGAAAAGTACTTGGGTCAATTGCACGGTATCGGCACGCAGTGCTAGGGTATCATCACCAAAAGACTTGTTCAGTTTGATATTTTTGGTCTGTAGGGAAGGGCCAAGCAATTTCAGTACATTTACAACTACGGGAACCAACGCTACCGACTTCATTTGCTGGGGCATCTCACAGGCGAAGAACATCAGTTTTTTCACTACCTCGCGGCTGAAAATGGCATTGTCCACAATTTTCTCCAGATCACGCAAGGCTTTGGGGTTTGTCATCCCATCCTTTAAAAGTTCCGTAAATCCCAAAATATTGGCAAGTGGCGTATTGAGTTCGTGGGAGATTCCCGCCGTAATTTCCCCCAAGATATGAAGGCGGTCGGCACGCTCTACCTGGCGTTTGATGGCTGCCTCGCTATCGTGTACCTGTTTTCTTTCCAACAAGTTGCCAACGGCCAAAGCAACGTTTTCCAATAACTTTTCCTCTTCCTCCAAAAAGTCGTTTTGTTCGTATTTGGCTTTTGGATATCCCACTTTTATAAACCCTTCGGGTTTGTTGAAAACCTTAATATCGGATTTTATGAAAATCATGTCCGATGTGAACCCTTCCGTCTCAATATCGAAGTCGCCACTTTTTAATAGCACTTCCGTCTCATTCTCGAATTGCCATGCTTTTTTCAGACAGTAGGTAATTGCTTCTAGCGAAGTCTCTAACTGGTCGTAATCGGAGTTTACAATGATGGAAGTAACCTCGTAGAGACAGGTAAGTTCCTTGATGCGTTCTTTTAGTTTTGCTTCCGTACTGACCATAATAGTTCCAATTGCGGCATTTAAAAGGTGAAGGTCTTAAATATTTGGCTGTATTGAAAATCGGGCTCACTATTTTAATGGAAAATATGTAGCACGAACACACCCTTTCGCGAAAGCGGTCTATGCCATTTTCGTAAGAAACGGTAAAATTTAACTTCCTGATTTTTTCATTTGGGCGAATGGGTTCATTACGCCTAAATTTAAGATTTTTTTTTACTAAGTTTAGGCAGACACTGGTATAGCAATGATTTTCAGAAAAAACTTCTTGTTCATTATTGGCGTACTGGGGCCTTTTCTCTTCATCTCATGTACCCGACCGCTTCTAGTGACAAAGTCCGTATCGGTTTTTCCCAGGCGATGATCAATGACGATTGGCGGCGTTCCATGAACGATGCCATGCAGCTGAAGCTTCCTTGGTTGCTAATGTTGACCCTCATATTAAGTGCCATCGAATCCCTTGGCGGGGTTGCGGGCGAGCGAGGAGGAAATTTCATGAACCAGGTCGAACTGATTTACAATAACTCCAATCGCTTATTGTGCCTTATCAACCAATTGTTGGATTTTCAAAACGCCGAAGACCGTAAGTTCGCACTTAGGGCCACCAAAACAGACCTAGTTGCTTTCTCCCAATCGATTTCAATCCGGAATATTCATTGGACGATACCTACCTGCTAGAAACCAGTACCCCCGATGATGAAAGTGGAAAACCTTCTATTTTGATCATTGAGGATAATAGGGACCTGTCCCTTTTCCTGAAGAATAAATTGATGCGGGACTTTGAAATCCATCTTTCCGATGGTACCGATGCCATCCAAAAAGCCTTCGAGTTTATTCCGGATATCATCATTTGCGATATCAACCTTCCCGAAAAAAACGGATTCGAAATCTGCGCATCGTTGAAGAACGACTTGAGAACTTCACATATACCTACCGTCATCCTGACCGCTTCGGGCAATACCGAATCTTACTTGAAAGGTCTAGAATCAGGGGCCGATCTCTATTTGACAAAACCCTTCAGCTACTCCATTTTGATTCAGGCCATTCAGGCGCTCCTGTACAACAGGGAAAAACTGAGATATTACTACACCAATAACATCCATAAAATAACATCGACCAGCACGTTCGGGAACTTGGAGCAGGAGTTTATGCAAACCCTTAATGTGCGGATTAAGGATAATTTGGATAAAGCCGATTCCTCTGTAGAAAATCTAGCGGAAGAACTACACATTAGCCGAGTGCAGTTATATCCAAAGGTAAAGGCGATGATGGGGGTGAGTATAAGTGACTATATCGCAAACATCCGCTTAGAAAATGCTCGGGCCATGTTGGAGTCCACCACCTTGACTGTCTCCGAAATTGCATATGCCAATGGCTTTTCCTCTCCGAATTATTTCTCCACTGCTTTTAAAAACCAGTACGCAGCGTCCTTTAGATGCCGGGGCTTCCGACAACGGGAAATTGATTTTACGGGCGGACTTTATGTGCAGAATCCGGGGTACTAAAATATATAAGTATTAAAAATAACTCGGTAGTTCGAGTTAGTTTGAGTTATTTTGGAACACGGGCCTCGCCCCGCATTCTTACTTATCGACCACTAGCGAAGCTCCTTTTTGTTCCTGGTCCTTGAGGTCTTCTACGAGTTGCAAGGCATCCGTTACCACATCGCTGCACAAGATGATCAAGCCTCCTACGGGTATATTTTTAACAGCATGGTAAATGGCTTCCTTTTCCGAAGGAATGACGGTTGTTTTTAGATCGGGATTTTTCTTCGTGATACCGTCTTTTAACATCCCAATCAGTTCTTCCTCTGATTTTCCCCGTAAATGTTTGTCCTGTCGGATGATGATTTCGTCGAACATTTCGGCGGCAATACTTCCGATCAGGTTGTTGTCTTCTGCACGCCTGTCACCGATACCCGCGACGATGCCCAGCTTGTGGGTAGCCTCGATCTGGTCCGTAAATTTTTGAAGGGCCCGCATTCCGGATGGATTATGGGCATAATCGAGCAGTATCTGGAATTTATCGAAATTAAAAAGATTGAGACGTCCGGGGGTTTGGGACGCTGAAGGTATAAACGTTTCCAATCCCGCCTTCATATCCTCAATGGTAATGTTTTTTACATTGCAGGCGATTATGGCCGGCAAGATGTTCTGGATCATGAACTTGGCCTTTCCGCCATAAGTTAGCGGAATATTTTCTGCCTTCATGATCCGCATTTTCCAAGTGCCGCGACAAAGGGTCACATAGCCGTTTTCATAGACGGCGGTGATGCCGCCCTTTCTTTGAAGGGCTTTGATCCTAGGGTTGTCCTCATCCATGGAGAACAGGGCGACGTTACATTCCAGACCCTTGCGCATATCGTATACCAGATCGTCATCTGCGTTTAAGATCGCATAGCCATCGGGCAGTACGGTTTCGGGAATGACGGCCTTTACTTGAGCCAATTGTTGTATCGTATGTATGCCTTTCAAGCCCAAATGATCTGCCGCTACATTGGTAACGATGCCGACATCGCATTTGGAAAAGGCAAGCCCGGCACGTAAGAGTCCCCCTCTGGCACACTCCAATACCGCAAAGTTTACAGTCGGGTCACGCAATACAAACTCCGTACTTTGGGGGCCGGTACAATCCCCTTTCATCAACAATCTGTTTTTGATGTAGACCCCGTCGCTAGTGGTATATCCGACACGATATCCCGACATCTTGGCCATATGGGCTATAAGCCTCGTAGTGGTCGTTTTTCCATTGGTACCGGTGATGGCCACAATGGGAATACGGCCCTTGTCGCCCTGATGCGGAAAAAGCTTGTCCACCACCGGGGCGGCCACGTTTCTGGGGAGTCCTTTCGTAGGTGCCAGATGCATGCGAAATCCTGGACCGGCATTTACTTCGAGTACGGCACCACCAGTTTCGGATAATGGCTTACTGATATCGCTGGTCATAATATCGATACCGGCGATATCGAGATCGATAATTTTTGAGATACGCTCGGCCATGGCTACGTTGGCAGGGTGAACGATATGTGTGACATCTTCTGCCGTGCCGCCCGTGCTGAGATTGGCCGTATCTTTCAGCACCAGTTTTTCGCCTTTGGGAAGCACGGAATCCAAGGTATATCCGGCATCTTCGATTTTGGTCTTGGTCAGGTCGTTAATTGTGATAATGGTCAGTTCCTTTTCATGACCGTAGCCTCGTCGGGGATCTCTATTTTTATCGGCGATTAGGTTGTCAATGGTCGATTCACCGTCGCCGATGACATGGGCCGGAGAGCGCAGGGCCGCGGCCACCAAGATGTTATTGATAACCAGCAACCGATAGTCGTGACCGGTAATATAGGTTTCTACGATAATGCGGTCCGAAACTTCTTTGGCGACACGAAATGCCTTTATCGCCTCATCGTAAGAGTTGATATCGACCGAAATGCCACGGCCATGATTTCCATCAATGGGTTTGATGACCAATGGGAAGCCGATATAATCACAGGCATCCTTGAGACTACTTTCCTTTGATATAATATCGCCTCGGGGCACTTGTACCTCCGCCTGTTCCAAAAGATGCTTGGTGTCTTCTTTGTCACAGGCCAGTTCGACGCCGATGCTACTTGTCTCACTGGTAACGGTGGCTTGTATGCGTTTTTGGTTCGCGCCATAGCCCAATTGGCAAAGCGAATATTTATTCAGGCGTAACCACGGAATGCCCCTTCTTTCGGCCTCCTCGACAATTGAACCTGTGCTGGGCCCCAGACGTTCGGCCTCGCGCAGCTCACGCATACGTTGTAGGTCGGGGTCGATGTCGTAATCTTTGCCCTTTACCAACGCCTCGCAGATATCGACCGCGGCTTTGGCGGCATAGCGTCCGGCGTTTTCTTCGATGTACGAAAAGACCACATGGTAAACGCCCTCTTCACCGAAGCCCCGTGTACGGCCGAAACCGGTGTCCATACCGGCAAGAGTCTGTATTTCAAGGGCGATATGTTCGATGACGTGGCCCATCCAGGTACCTTCTTCCACCCGCATAAAAAACCCGCCAGCGCAGCCTTCGGAACACCGGTGTTCGTACATGCCGGGAAATAAGGCCTTCAAGCGGTCGCCGAAACCTTTTATTTCATTGGTAGGAAAATCTTCCATCGCCTCTAGGTCGAGGACCATCACGATCAGTTTCTCTCGGCGAACGGACCAATAATTGGGGCCGCGCATGGCATTGATTTCTCGTATCTTCATCAGTAATTATTAGTTGGAACTCTGGAATTTTATAAATATAAACCTAAATTCCACAACATTACCCGTATTTTTGCGTTCAAAACTTAAAATTTTTGATGCAGATAAAAGGTATATTGATTCCTATTGGAGGAAACGAGGATAAGGGAATAGAGACAAAGGAAAGGTATCACCTGGAATTTATAGAGGAAGGTATTTTAGCAAGGGTAGCCAAGGAATGTGGGGGATGTGATAGATCTATTGCGGTTATCCCGACCGCTTCAAGTATACCCGACGAAGTTATGGACAACTACATAAGGGCATTTGACAGATTGGGATGCACTAATGTCAATATAGTAGATATCCGTGAGCAAAAAGATTCCGAAGACCGGCAAAATATCGCGACCATCGAACAGGCGGACTGTGTAATGTTCTCTGGCGGCAGCCAATCCAAGATTGTCCAAAAAATTGGGGGAAGCACGATTCACAACATTCTTTTGGAACGCTATAAAAACGAGAAGATAGTTATCGCCGGAACCAGTGCCGGTGCCATGTGTATGTCAACGGAAATGATTTCGGGAGGCAGCGGCAAGGAAGCTTTTATAAAGGGAGCGGTTCGGATGAAAAAGGGTATGGGATTTATGTCAAACCTGGTGATAGATTCACATTTCATTACACGAGGGCGATTTGGACGCTTGGCCGAGGCGATTGCCCGATTTCCAGAATTTCTGGGTGTCGGTCTTGCCGAGGATACCGGTCTGGTCATCAAAAACTGCAATACCTTCGAGGTAATCGGCTCGGGAATGGTGATTCTCTTTGACCCCAGCGAAATAAGACACAACAACGAAAAGTTATTGAAAAAGGGCATGCCCATGTCGATCTCAAACCTGAAGACCCATAGTTTGGCCAATGGGGATCGATTCGATATTGAAGAAAGAACATTGAAAGTGACGCCTTCGGACAAGGCGTTTATGGTATAGGTTAAGAATTCTGAATTTTTTAATCTCTAGGGCTCAATTCTCCGTATGCCTGCATCGTTTTTTCCATTTTTTTTGGAATTTCTTTTTTCGGAATTTGATGCCTCGTATGCTTGCATCGAGGTATTTTATTCCCCATAAATGAAAATCTTCCTTTCCCCATAGGAGGTCCTACTCCCGCGATACATACCTTCTGTGTTGAAGGGCGTGGCGATGTTGCCGTGGATGTCGACAGCGATCAGCCCGCCATCCCCGCCAATTTCCAACAGGCGTTTATTGATAACTTCGGAGGCGGCATCGCTTACCGATAGGCCTTTGTACTCCATTAGACAGGATACATCATAGGCGACGACACCCTTGATGAAAAATTCGCCACTACCGGTACAGCTCACGGCACAGGTCTTGTTGTTCGCATAGTTGCCGACGCCTATCATGGGGCTATCGCCTACGCGTCCGAAACGTTTGTTGGTCATACCGCCTGTAGAGGTCGCAGCGGCAAGATTGCCATGCTGATCACAGGCCACGGCACCAACGGTACCGAATTTGGATTCTTTTTTGACCGAATGGTCCAGTTGAAAACTATCGGTTCCCTTGATTTCCTGCCACTGTTGATAGCGGAATTCATCATAGAAATAAGAAGCATCCTCTAGGCTATATTTTAGGCTTTTGGCAAATTCCATAGCCCCTTCGCCCGCCAAAAAGATATGGTCGCTTTTTTCCATGACGTCCCGTGCTAGAGCAATGGGATTTTTAATTCCGTGAATCAGGGAAACCGCTCCGGCATCCAAAGTCTTTCCGTTCATAATGGCCGCATCCATTTCATGGGTACCGTGGGCGGTGAAAACACTGCCCTTTCCCGCATTGAATAGCGGGGAATTTTCAAGTAGGGCCACGGATTTTTCCACGGCATCTACGGCGGAGGCACCCTCCTTCAAAAGAGCAAAGCCTTCGTCGAGAGCCAGTTCCAACGCTTTTTTATAGGCGGTTTCTTTTTCAAAGGTCATTTGGCCCTTGACCAAAGTACCCGCACCGCCATGTATGGCCAAAGAAAAAGGTTGTATCATTTTTCAGTAAATTTATTTTGGATTTTTCAGTCATCAGTCATCAGTCATCAGTCATCTGTCATCTATCATCCGTCAGGCTTCGACGGTTTCAGGATTTTCATGCAAAATAGCGTTCATAATAATCTTGGCATGTACCCTCGAATTTTCGATAAACCATTTGTGGGTTTCCATTCCGCCGCAGATAACGCCGGCCAGATAGAGTCCGTCAACATTGGTTTCCATGGTCTCCGGATTGTATTGTGGAAGTTTTTTCTCATCGTCGGAGAGTTCGATACCCAGCTTTTTAAGGAAGGCAAAGTTGGGTTTGTACCCGGTAAGGGCCAACACAAAATCATTTTCCAAGGTAACCGCGCCATCAGGCGTATCGATACGGATGTCGGTTTCCCTGATTTCCTTGACGGTGGAATTATAGTAGGCTTTAATACTGCCCTCTTCGATACGGTTCATGATATCGGGCCTCACCCAATATTTTACACGTTGACCGACCTCGGGCCCGCGAATGATAAGCGTAACTTCCGCACCTTTTCGCCAACATTCAAGTGCCGCGTCGATGGCGGAATTGCTGGCACCTACAACGGCGAGTTTTTGGCTGGCGTAAAAGTGGGGATCATCGTAGTAGTGTGCTATTTTTGGAAGGTCCTCACCGGGTACGTCCATGGTGTTGGGCAGATCGTAGAAGCCCGTGGCCACGATGACATTGGAAGTAGAATAGCTGTCCTTATTGGAAATGACGGTAAAGCCGCCGTCTTTTTTTTCAACGTTTTCCACTTTCTCAAAAAGCTGGATGTCCAGTTGGTTCGAGGTGACAATTCTCCGATAATATTCCAAGGCCTCGTTGCGTTTCGGTTTGGCCTCGTTGCTGATAAAGGGTATATCATCGATTTCAAGCTTTTCCGAAGAGGAAAAAAACTGCATGTTCACTGGATAATGGAACAGGGAATTCACGATAGGCCCCTTTTCTAGGATGACGTAGCTAAGTCCCTTATTTTTCGCTTCCAGGCCGCAAGCGATTCCTATTGGGCCACCACCTACGATAATTACATCGAACTGCTTCATTGTTCCGCACTTTCTTTAAGTTTTTTAATGGTCGCGGTCGGGTCGTCACTTTTGAATACAAAACTGCCGGCGACCAGCACATCGGCACCGGCCTTTACCAGCCTTTGCGCATTTTCCGAGGTCACCCCACCATCGATTTCAATGAGCGCCTTTGATTTTCGATTCGTTATCAGTTCCTTTAATGCCCTTACCTTTTCGTAGGTATTCTCGATAAACGACTGCCCGCCGAACCCTGGGTTTACGCTCATGACCAATACGACATCGATATCCCGTATAACATCCTCTAAAAGTAAGATATTGGTGTGCGGGTTTAGGGCAACTCCGGCCTTCATTCCTTCATCTTTTATGGCCTGTAAGCTTCTATGCAAATGGGTACAGGCCTCGTAGTGAACGGTGAGAATGGAGGCGCCCAGTTCGGCAAAAGTTTTGATATAACGGTCAGGGTCGACAATCATCAGATGCACGTCCAAAGGTTTGGTGGCATGTTCGGCAATGGTCTTCACCACGGGCATTCCGTAAGAAATATTGGGTACGAAAAGTCCGTCCATTATGTCGATATGATGCCAATCGGCCTCGCTTTGGTTCACCAGTTCTATGTCGCGCTGTAGGTTTCCGAAATCGGCCGCGAGTAGGGAAGGGGCTATCTTGGTTTCGCTCATTTGTTCGTTTTAAAGAGTACAAAGGTAAGTAATTATGGGCGTTCAGGATATGCGATCGAAAGCTAAATGGCCGATTTTCTAGGGGACTGGGGGTATACCTTAAATCATTGTTAAATATTACCGATCCAGATACTGAAATTGTATATTCTCTACTTCAAAACTTATTTTTAACCAACACGTCATACCATTTGGAAAAACCTAAGACCATAGAACATCTGCAACAACACTTGACAAATTTGGAGCCAGGCGGAAGAACGGTACTACAACTTCCCCGAGACGGTTTCCTTTTTCTCGAACACGATGTTCCTTACTTGATGGTGTACCGAAAACGGAGAAAAGATAAGAAAACCATGCGTCTGGCGAAAACTACGGCTTCCTATCTTATTCTAGGTGACGATTCGGAAGTGGCTATCAAAGATTTCTTGGAGGAACTCCTCAAATTAATTGCACGGAGATTTCGTTCTTTTCTAGTACTGGAAATTTGGGAAGGGGCTATGGATGGTACCGAGTTCGTTATTTCGGCCCCGCACAAAAAACTTTCCTCAACTTTAGATGCATTGTCCGAAGGTCTTGGAAAAATAGAGGCACGCTACGGGGCGGAACTATCGACTAGGATTTCAAAGGTTGATGACGAAGTAATAGAAGGGATCGCGCCGCTTTTCGATGCCAAAAGTCTGCGGGGCATAGGCGGGGCTTGGATCGGACTCGAAGTACCACCAGCCTATCGTGATGGCGAAGGCACAGAATTCCCTGTTTATTTCAGAAAATTCAGAACCCAATTTGCCAAAACTGTTCAGGAGGCACTTTTCGAATTTGTTCGTATACAGACCACTTCGAAGATAGCCAGTTATCACGCGTTGGGCAAAAGGGAAATCCATGAAGAGGTGCTCAAGATCGACAAAAAGATTGCTAAAATACAGAACAGTTATTCCTTTCTACTACTGGTCGCGCCCATCAATATATCCGAATTAAAAAAACGCTATTGCGAGAACGGATTCCGGAACATCGGAACCTATCATTATCGTTTATTGCCCGTGGATCCCGATATTCTGAAACGTAAATTGTACAACCTTGATATCCATGAAATTGATGACCCGGCCCTGGCCTATATTTATGATGAGAAACGGGAGGAAATAGATCACGAGCTAACCATGCTAAAGGAACGTGGGTCGCAGAATTTTTTTTACAGCGGCATCCGTATGTACGGATCGGTATCCAAAGAACTTCTCGAAGAGGCCGAAGCCATCTTAGGTCACCTATCCGAAGAACCGGAATCGTCACGGCAAACCGTTATGAACGCCCATGAATTCAAAAGTTTGGCAGAAAAGGAATTTGATTATTTCAGAAAAATGGCGCCCGATTATAAAGGCAAGGTGCACATCCGTAAAGACGTGAACATAATGATGGTGGCCCAGGGCGAACTATATCTTCCGGCGGACTATACCCTCACCGCTTTGGAGGCACGGGCCTTGATCCAACATGAAATAGGTACCCACGCCCTGACCCATTACAACGGTGCACGGCAACCTTTGCGGCAAATGGCCTGTGGTCTTGCCGGGTATGACGCCCTTCAGGAAGGGATTGCGGTATTGGCCGAATATCTGGCCAATGCCTTAGGGTTGAACCGGCTTCGTACTTTGGCAGGTAGGGTAATGGCCGGCAATGCCTTGGGCAAAGGAGCCAGCTTTGATGATATGTTCGTGCTTTTGCACAAGGATTATGGTTTTTCAAAAGATCGTTCGTTCGATATCACATCGCGTATGTTTCAAGGCGGGGGCTTCTTAAAGGATATCGTATATCTAAAGGGATTGTTGGAATTACGCCAGCATTTATCCGAGGGCGGTGCTTTGGAGCCCTTGCTCGCCGGCAAATTCGCTTTGAGACATTTGGCAACCGTAAAGGATTTGATGGAACGCGGTTTGCTTTATCCTCCGAAAATAATGCCCCGCTACTTACTGAACGAATCGTGTAACCAAAAACTCGGGGATTTTAAAAAAGGGATGCCACTTTATAAAATGGTTTGATCAGCACCCAGCTTCCGTAGGGTACTCCTGTCAATCAAATGTTTGTGTATTCCTATAAGGACAAAAAATAATGTAAACGAGTTTATAATTGCATCAACTTATTCGTATTCTTTTTAGCGTTAAGATAATACACCATAAAAATGAAAATATGCTTTGTCATCAGTGATTTGAAAAAGGAATATGTCGGTTCTTCTGTAGTTATGCTTAAAAAGGCATTCGAGCGTGGGCATTCGGCTTATATAATGGAGGTCGGGGGCTTCAATTTTATGCACGGATCACCGGTCGATATTCGCTGCAAAAAAGTACCCAAATCTTTGAAGTACGACTTTCCCGAGGATTTTCTGACCCAAATAAAGGATGATAAAGTCGCATGGAAGACGATATCGTCAGAGGAACTCGATGTGCTTTTTGTTCGCAACAATCCCACCGAGGAGACTATTAACAGGCACTGGGCCGAGCACTCCGGTCTCGCCTTTGCCAGGGCCATCCAGCAACAGGGCGTATTGGTCTTGAACGATGCCAATGCGATGGCCCATTCCTTTATCGACAAAATGTATTTTGAGGAACTGCCCAAGACCATCAAGCCTGAAAGCGTGATTACCCGTGACAAGCAGGTCATACTGGATTTCTGGAAAGCCTCAAATAAAAATATCGTGCTCAAACCCTTGGAAGGTTCGGGTGGTCAAAGTATCTATCTGATCGGGAAAGAGAAGCACAATTTTGAGCAGATTACCAACTCCCTGCTTGCTAAAGGCTACGTTATTGCCCAAGAATTTCTTCCGGGAGTTAGTAAAGGCGATGTTCGGGTACTTTTGATAAACGGAAAAATTTTGGAAAAAGATGGAGAATTGGGATTGATCCGTCGTATCAACTCCAATAAAGATGAATTTAGGAGCAACTTGGCCTTGGGCGGAAAAGCTGAAAAAGCAAAACTCACCCCCGAAATCGAACGGATTGTAGAGCTGACCGGCCCGAAATTGATCCGTGACGGCTTCTTTTTCGTGGGACTTGATGTGGTCGACGATAAATTGATCGAAATCAACTGTATGAGTCCGGGCGGGCTGGCCTACACCCAGGAAATTGGTCTGCCGGACTTTACCGAGACGGTCATAGCATCCATCGAACGCAAAATCGAATATAAGAAACTGAACAAAAACAGACTCAGCAATAAAGAACTGGCGACGATGGATTGATTGGCTGTGGCCAGCATTGATAGGAAGGAAGAATAAACACGATAAACAAGTAATTTGAATCAAGAAGATAAGAGAATCATCGGAGCCTATGAAACCGGAAACGAAGGCCCCTTAATGTTCATTTCAGCAGGTATTCACGGCAACGAACCGAGTGGCGTGACCGCTCTTAAAAAAGTATTTGAGATTCTGGAAAAGGAAAGACCGGAAATTTCCGGAAAGGCTATCGGGGTCTACGGTAATCGGACAGCGTTGGAGAAAGGCGTACGTTACATCGATGAAGACCTCAACCGTACCTGGACCGAAAAAAATGTGGCCTCACAAGAAAAGAACACGAACGAGAAACGTGAAATGTTCGAGATTATCGAGATACTCAAGACGCATTCCGATAGCCGAAATACCAAAAGATATTTCTTGGATTGCCATACTACTTCTTCCGATAGTCCACCCTATATTTCTGTGCAGGAGGTCGGCGATAACGATGCTTGGGCTCATCGGTTTCCCGTGAATATCATTCGCGGTTTTTCCGATATTGTATTTGGTTGTATCGACCGCTACCTAAGCCGGATCGGGTTAACGGGTTTTGTTTTCGAAGGGGGACAGCATGAAAGCAAGGACGCTATCATCTATCATGAAGCAATGATTTGGCTGGTTTTGGTAGAGGCATGCGGACTGGATTTGAAAAAGCTTTCCCAAATTCCCAAAGCGGTGGAAAAGCTGTCGGTGCAAAAAGAAAATCAAAAAACTTTTGAAATCATTTACAGGCAAACCCTTGACGATGACGACCAATTTGAAATGCAACCTGGCTATGAAAATTTTCAGTCCATCGAAAAAGGTGAATTTTTAGCCACTCAAAACGGAGAAAAGATTCTAAGCACTTGGGATGCCTTTATCTTTATGCCCTTATATCAGTCTCAGGGCAATGATGGGTTTTTTGTGGTAGAGGAAGTGAATAAGTAGAATTCTACACTGCAGGGTGTTGAAAACTTCTTGTAATGAACTTGTAATGGTACTCCTTTAGAATTTGCCAAATCATTCACGGCCAATATCTTGGATTGGGGCTGGGGGATAGGATTTTTCACAGTCCATATTATTTTTATTGCTGGCCCAAAAGGAGTTTTACTAATGGTTCGCTAGCTGCCTTAACCCTTCATAAATCACGATACCAACGGCATTCGCCAAATTCAAACTGCGGATATGTTCGCTGTACAGTGGAATCTTATACAGTTTGTCGCTGTGCATTTCCGTAATTTCTTCGGATAGCCCAACGGATTCCTTTCCGAAAATTAGAAAAAGGTGATCATTATAATCGATGGACCAATGGTTTTTGTCACCATGGCTCGAAAAATAGACCATTTCTTTATCCGAATATAAATTGAAAAAGTCGTCGGTATTTTCGTATATGGATACCGAGAGGTGCTGCCAATAATCCAATCCGGCCCTTTTTAGGCGTTTATCGTTAAGTTCGAAGCCAAAAGGTCTGACGAGGTGCAGCTGCGAGCCGGTCGCCAACGCCAAACGCCCAATATTCCCCGTGTTATTGGGGATTTCCGGTTCTATAAGCACAATGTTGAACGCCATTATTTTTTGATGGATTTTAAATATAGGCATTCGACTTTTTCCCTGGCCCAAGGCGTTCGCCTTAAAAATTTCAAAGAAGATTTGATGGATGGGTTGCTTTTGAAGCAGTTGATGTCGATTCGATCGGCGAGTTCTACCCAGGTGTATTTGTGGGTAAGTTGTTCAAGTATATCTGCAAGTTTTACACCATGCAGGGGATTGTTGGGCTGGTTTTGTAATTCTTCGTCCATGGTAAGGGCAAAAAAAACTCCGGTAATCAGCCGGAGTTTATTCATCAATCAAAAAACGAACAGTCATGATAAACTGTTGTTACCATAAAATTACAACTTATATGCCAAATTTCCAATTTAAGGATTATTTAACTCGTAATTTTTGTAGCTCGATACCTTATTTTTTTAACCTAAATAGGTTTTCAATATTTTACTTCTAGAGGTATGCTTCAATCTTCGTATCGCTTTTTCCTTAATCTGGCGAACACGTTCGCGGGTCAGGTCAAAGGTTTCCCCGATTTCTTCCAAGGTCATTGAATGCTGTCCGGCCAAGCCGAAGTACAAGCGGATGACATCGGCTTCCCTTGGGGTCAAGGTTTCCAAGGAGCGCTCGATCTCAACCCTTAGCGATTCCTGTAAAAGTTCCCTATCGGGGTTGGGCGATTCGCCGCTACGGAGTACATCGTATAGGTTGGAATCTTCACCATCGATCAAAGGCGCATCCATGGATACGTGACGCCCGGAGTTTTTCAAGGACTGTTTTACGTCCTCGACGGTCATATCCAGTTCCTTGGCGATTTCTTCGGCGGAGGGCATCCGTTCGTGTGCCTGCTCCAAGAAAGCGAAGGTCTTGTTGATCTTATTGATC
>NZ_JBGTHY010000263.1:0-3754 GCF_041745955.1 Pricia sp. | reverse complement strand
AAAGGTCAGCCCTAGCGACCTGTAGACACGGTGGACCCGTTTATGGTTCCATGGCTTTCCTTCATTGCGCAAACGGTCGTAGGCCTTCCAAAAACCTTCCTCCGAATGTTCCCTTGCCTTTTGTTCCAAAGCCTCTTCTATCTCGCTATCGTCTTTCGGTAAAGGTCTGTAATAATAGACGCTCTTGCTCATGTTCAATACTCGGCACGCCCTGCCGGTGCCGTAATGGACAAGCTCTTTTGTGATACTGCGCCTATGGCAGGGCTTTAGAGCTTTCTTTAGATGATCTCCTTTGCCATTTGGTGGTCCAGCGCCAGACTGGCGTACATCTGCTTGAGCCTGCGGTTCTCCTCCTCCAGGTCCTTTAAACGTTTGAGCTCCTTGGAACTCATACCTGCATATCTGCTGCGCCACTTGTAGAAGGCCGAAACGCTGACCCCATGTTCACGACCGATTTCCTCGACTCCCTTACCGTTGTCGAACTCCTTTAAGATCTTTGCGATCTGCTGCGGTGAAAACTTGCTCTTCCTCATACCGTTTAAAATTAAGATTATTATTCTACTTTTAAACAGTTCGGTTTTAGGGGGAGCTTACAACCTTAATTCATTTTTTATATCAGACTTTTTCAGTTCCACCGCAACTTTTTCATCTTGACTTTTCGAATCGGTTTTTCAGCTATATGAGGAAAGTCCTAAAATCAATATGAGAAGTGTTTTGTTCATCGTTTAATTAGACTATTGAAGGGTTTCGGAATACAAATCCCTAAACCTGGTTTTTGACTTCGATTTATAATGAACCTCCCTACAGCTCCAACTAACCTTCTCTCCACTATCCCGGTCTAAAAATCCATTACCAAACAATACTATTTGGTTTTGTCTTAGGATTGGTACTACAGTAATGAAAGTTCATACCATAAACATACTTTTTGATAAAATTGCCACGAACGCCGCGCTAAAAGCAGTGACGTCCTAGGTTTTAAATTGTTGTGTACCGATGGTAAATATAAGATATAAAATACAGTAACGTTGCCAAATTGCCTTTAGCGATTGTTGGGTCGTGGCATCACCATAGTGGCAGCTACAAGCTGTCGTTCCCTGCAACCCCCTGGGCAATTTGGTTTAGCGGGGGGGGATAGGAACGGATATGATGCGGGGCTTTGCATGGCAAAGTATAGCAGCATAGGTCAGCTTTAGCGAAATTTGACACAACGGTTACGGCTTGCTGCTGTTCTGGTATTTTATGATGTCCTGCCCGGAACCGCAGCCGATTGAAAAACCAACGATGAAGATAACTGCTAAAGCTCAATTATATTGTTCTGCCCTAACAAAAGATGACAAGCGAACAGAACGATGAACATATGTTCGTCTGCCAGCATAGCAGCAAACCGAATGTTAGGCGATGTATTCGGTGTTCAAAATCCTATTCTGCCTGCACTTCTTTCCAGCGCATTCTTCGTAGGATGTACAGGAGTGGAACGTTCAATATATAAAATACCGTCGTAGAAATCCTTTATATTTTTTGTATCAAAGTTTTTAACCGGGCCTCTATATACCCAGTGACCATTATTAAAGCGAATTGGAGTTTCCAGCCATTTTTCCACTACAGAGTTCGAGGCAATGCTGCGTAGGTTGAGGAACAAGCTCTTTTTGCCTGTACGCCTTAAATACCAACCAAGGGATTTCGGCACAGGATGAATGGTGTCGGATTTGAGTACACCCCAAAAGCCATCAGGTAACTCTACCCTTGTTTGAAATGTACCCTCATAACATTCAAAAGCAATTGCGTAATATCTATCCCCAAGTGCTTGATACAGATTGTAGCCCAATTGTTTATTATCAGAGCGTTTTGAGATATGCCCATTGTGTTGCCAAACTATGAACTTAGTATTCGGCCTTTCTTTTTCAATGAAATAAAGTAGGTTTTGTGCCATGTACTCATCTCGCGTTAACTTTTTTGAATCCAGTGTGGCAGGTATATCTTTTACATTGACATATAGTCCTTGCTCCATAACTTCAAGATATTTGTAGGTCTGCTCCCATTCTTTCAAGGAAGAAGCAGCAACCAATTTGTTTTTGTTGGCGGTGAAATACCCTACTAACTCATGCAGTGGAATAAAAGTTGACTGTAAAGCATTTTGATTCAATCGGGAAGGCCATTTTTCGTCTTCTGATGCAAGCACATGAAAGAGTGAATCGGTAGCAGCAACTCTATTAGGTGCGTACTTCGCTAAATAGGCCCGTACTTTTTCTCTTCCCACTCCGTTGCAGCATAATACATCCATTCCATAAAACTTTACTTTCTCTTCATCCGAAACTTTTTGATTATACGCTCTCATCCAGTCCAGCATCGCTAGAAATTCCTCCGTATCCCATGGCATGTAGCCTTGATTCGTAAGCGCTTTCGCCAGGTCTCCTTTTCCCGTGAGTATATAATCATTAATTGGCTGACAGGCCGAATAGCTGGATTCAAGGGCAAAGGCAGTAAATCCCATCTCTTTAACAAGAAACTCAACTAAGCGGTGCTTCATGGTAAAAAACTCCCTAGTACCGTGGGTAGCTTCTCCTAGTCCTACCACTGATACACCCTGTAATGTTTTTTTTAATGATTGCAAGTCAGAAAAGTTATTTCCGGCTTCTATGTATTTAATGGTAAGAGAGTTTTTTCTCAACCAATCTGTTACTACTTGAACAGTATCCTGTGCAAAGGAATTGTGTGATATGAGCAAAGCAATTACCAAATAAAAAAAGCAATAGGGAATTCGTTTCATAAATTTTTGTTTTAGTGTCATGCATTTATTTCGATTAAAGAGCATATAGGTGAACAAATCCTGTTTTACTCGTAAACTCATCAGCTGCACTTACGAAAATATGGGCAGGTGCCGTAATAAGGCCTCTTGCCTTTAAAATTCTATAAACGCTGGATTCGGACATAAAAACCTGTTGTTCATCGGTAATTTTATAAGCTAGCTCCTGTAGACTTCCCTTATTTCGAACCGTTCGTTGATCCAAAATTATGGTTTTTTCCGTTTCAAAATGGATCGGCTTTCTTTTCATAATATACTTTAAAAGCCGATCCATTTTGAAATGCGCCCAGCGGCAGCGACACGTTCGTTCTGTGCGTATTCCACCCGTGGTATCCTTCCCAGTCCGTCGTGCGGTCTGTGATGGTTGTAATCCTCCAACTATATCCGCGTTTGTTCGCGTACCTGGTCTATGTCCTCGAAGATGTACTTGTTCAGCACACCTCTTCTGTACGAGCCGTTAAAGGGAATGTTCTTGACTGTTAGACTTTTAGATCAGAAGTTGGGTTAATGATAAATCTAAATCCACAAGGCTTAGGTTAAATGTCCGATCTTTTTAAGTATCACGCTTCCCCTGAGCAATTCAACAACTCCCTTTTTTTCGAGTTCCTTGAGTAATCTTGAAATTACCACCCTAGTGGTTCCCAGTTCGTTGGCCAATCTTTGGTGCGTCAGCAGCACTTTTTCATCCCCCTGTCTATGATGATATTGGATGAGATAGTTGTATAATCGCTCATCGATATTCTTAAAGCTTAGATCATTGATCGTATTCAGTAATTCGGTATAACGGTTTAAAAAGGTCTGGATAATAAATCCGTTCCACTTGGGATATTTAATCTGCCATTCGCGCACCTTGCCCGTCGGGATCAGTAATAATTCAGATTCGCGTTCCGTAATGGCATGAACCTGGCTATGTAGATTTGCAAAGCTTGCCACTATGGACATCATACAGGT
>NZ_JBGTHY010000262.1:0-6323 GCF_041745955.1 Pricia sp. | reverse complement strand
CGGAGCAGTCGCGGACCGTGGTAACCCCATTGGCCAAATAGAGGGGGAGCAGGCTCTTGTTTTCCGAGACCAGGGTATCCCCACCGCCAAAATGGACGTGCATGTCCCAAAGTCCCGGAATAACGAATTTACCAGCAGCTTCTATTGTTTTTTTGGCTTTCCAGCCCTTCGAAGCGTCACCGCCCGCAACGGCGGCGATAGAATCGCCGATTATGGCAATACTCTGGTTTTCCCTGATCTCCCCCGTATGGGTATCGACAATTTTGGCCGACCTTATAAGGACTTCATAAAGGATTCCTTCTTCTGGATTACAGGAAGCCGCGGTCAATATGATCAAGGCCAGCACAAAAAATAAAATAGGTCTCATACAAGAAATTAATTATGGATGTATAGGTTATCACCGGACCACGCATTTAAAAAAAAACTTTGCGATCTTTTTACCAAGGTAATGGACTTCAACAATTGATACCATCGGGACAATTCTATCCCGCATTGGCTTAAACGAACTTTAGTTTTGCTTTTAGAATTTCGCCCCAAGTAATCAATTTGATATTGTATTCCTTTAATTTTGCCCTACAATTTTCACTTGTAAAATATCATAATCGATCTGGCGCCACTCCGACCCAAAATTGGGATGGTTTACCGTAATTCCCCGCATTTCATGATTGTCGAATGCAGGATGTAGGATCAGTACGTTAAAGCCCGATGGCAGATTTTCCAGCACACGGTCATAGTATTCCGCCAATCGGCCTCTCTCAAAATCGGCGAACGTTCCCAAAAAGACATGGTCCGTTACCAGGTCGTCCTTGAAAACGACCTTTTCGGCGTCCAGGCCCAATTGGACAATCAGTTGTCCATTGATGAACACCGGTAAATTGTAGATCCTTCCCAGGTCGCGATAAATTTCCAAAAACCGGGGTCTTGCGGCAACGTTATACATATGGGAATCGAGATGGGTAGGTTTCATTCCGAACCGCAGGGCCATTTCAATTTGTGCCCGGAGTTCCCTTCGAACCTCTTCGTTCAGGGCATGCATTTTAGTTTGAGACGATCTTAAGGCCCATCAAGCTGATAATCAGGGTCGATATGAAAAAAATACGCCAAAAGGTGGCCGGTTCGTTGAAGCAAAAAATCCCTACGAGCACGGTGCCGATCGCACCTATACCTGTCCATACTGCATAGGCCGTGCCTATCGGAATCCCTTTTGCGGCCTGCACCAATAGGTACATACTGATGGCGAGACATAACAAAAATCCCAAATACCAGTAGGTTGCGCTTTGACCGGTCGCCTCTTTGGCCTTTCCGAGACAAAAAGCGAACCCGACCTCGAAGCAGCCCGCGATTATCAAATATATCCAGTTCATATCTGATGCGAAAATAAGATACGGATCGAAAGTTTTTGGGGTTGGAAGAGCCATTTTTTTTAAAATTTAAGAGTTCTATAAAACGAACGTTTTACGGAACATCCCAAAAACATAAAGCTTTCCTAAAATCGTTCACATAAATAAAAACCAACTTTCCGCATTCTGTCTAAAATTATTTTCCACTACTGACAAACCATTGACGATGGAACTACTTGGCATTGCCGGTCCGGGCATCCGGGAAATCGCTACCGGAAAAAGCTCTCAGCTGACCGAACATTTTGACCATGGCAACAGCAAAGCCAATATACTGTGGGCGTGGGACAAGACTACCGAGGAAATCGACGCCTTTTGGCCACAAATTGCCTTGGAACGTTTTCAAGAACCCATCAAGACCTTTGGCCAATACGAAGGCACGGTACAATCTTCCTACAATAGAATATTCGGATTATTTTTGTGGGCAGTAAAAATAATTGTAATTTTTATCCTACATTAACGTTGTGGAATGGAATAAAGATTTCAACCTTCGAGGAAATAATCAATCTATATTTCCGTTTTCACTTGTGACAGATTTTCACCTTCACTTCGACTATGTTCAGTGACCGCGTGGAAATGACAGATAAACAGTTTATACATGAAAAAAATAATTGTCCCTATTGATTTTTCCGAACAGTCCGAATTTGCTTTGGAAGCTGCCGCGCAACTTGCCGACAAGCACGGTGCCGAAATTTTTGCGCTGCATATGCTCGAGCTGACAGATACGCTGACAAATACAGATGATGCGATGCAACAGCAGCAGACCATACTATACTTGAAAGCCGCCGAAAAACGCTTTCAAGGCTTTTTGGACAAGTCGTACCTGAAGAATATCAAATTGACCCCTATCGTAAAGCATTTCAAGGTTTTTGACGAGATCAACGATGTGGCCCAAAAGCATCAAGCCGATCTGGTCGTCATGGGTTCCCATGGCACTGACGGACTGAACGAAATCTTTTTCGGCTCGAATGCCGAAAAGGTGGTACGAAATTCGGAAATACCTGTGCTGGTCATTAAAAATCGACCACAGCATTTAAAGATTGAAAATCTGGTTTTTGCCTGCGATTTCGAGGAAGAGAGCCTATCGGCCTTCAGAAGGGCAAAGGATTTCGCCGACCTGTTGTCCGCAACATTGGATATGGTCTATATCAACACCCCCGGCAACAATTTTTTGAGTACAAAGGATTCTTATGAGCGGATTAACAAATTTCTTGCCAAGGCCAACGTTGGCCATGAAGTCGAAATCTACAGCGATTATAGTGTGGAAAAAGGCATCTTGAACTATAGTGCGGCGAACAATGCCGATGCGATAGCGATTTCGACCCATGGTAGAAAGGGACTATCCCATTTTTTTATGGGAAGTATCGGTGAGGACGTAGCGAACCACTCCAAAATACCCGTGGTGACCTTTAAAATTTAGCTGCGATTGAAAAGTCATTTTTAAATCTGAGCCCATGCCGCTCATTTCGAAAGCATAGGGAATAGCATTCTTATTTCCTCGTCCGAAGGTTGTTTCCCGTATTCGCAAATTTCGAATCCTTCGGCATGCTTGGTGGCAGAAGCGCTGTCGCCATACCATTTTTTCAAACTTTCCAAAGTAGTCTCGTTCGGGGCGTTCGCACGCCAATCGGCCAAAAATTTCAACCGGTTCTTTTCGTCTTTGGGCACATTGTCGAGCTTTCCGGAGATCCAAGGGAGCCATTCGAAAAATTGGGATTCATGCGCCGCCATGGCGTAAATTTTCTGATCGAAGACTTCGTCGATAATGACCGCAATATCCGGGTCGAACGGTGTCGGTTTTTGAAACCCATCCTCTGAATACAAAAAGACAGGATTTTTTTTAAGTGGAGGAATATCGGGTGCGACATTGGGCACGATGACCAGATAGGCAGCATCCTGAACCAAAATCCCGGTATACCGATGATCGGGGTGGTAGTCGTTCGGTCTCGGCGCAATGACGATATCGGCGTTCCATTTTCTTATTTCCCGAATGACTTTAAGGCGATTTTCTAAAGTAGGCATCAGTTCGCCGTCATGGTTGTCCAAAACGGCATATTCCACGCCGAAACGTTTTCCCGCCTCTTTTGCTTCGGCGATTCTGATCTTGGCCAGTTCGCCCCCACCTTTGTCCTGATGCCCGGCATCGCCATTGGTCAATGACACGAATTTAACGTTGTGGCCCATTTTTGAAAATAGGATGGCGGTGCCACCGGCATCGTTGTCACAATCGTCGGGATGTGCCCCGAAAACGATAACGTTGATTTTTTTATCTTGGGCAAGGGCCAAGGTCGTAAGGAGGGTAAGGCAAAGAACGGGAACGAATTTTTTCATCTTCTGTATTTAATATTCAAAACACTTTCTCAAACAAGTTTCATGGCATTTGGATCCCAGTTCACGGGCTGTTTTTTATAGTAGCTCTCGTTGGCCAAAAGTGCCGCTCCCGCGGCCCGTAGTCCAAATGTAGGGTCTTCGACGATTTTTCCTTTTCCCCGTATGGCCTGAAAGAAATTAAAAAAATGATCGTAATGGCCGCCCTTGTAATCGTCGGGTGCCTGCCAGGTCGTTTCTCCCGTAGACAATGAGGAAGCCCTTGGCTCTAAGTTTTTGGCGGCATATTCTTCCCTTATTTTTTGTTGTGTGGCCTCCGTGTATGCAATCATCGAATATCCGTTTGGAAACATACCTAACTTCGAACGTTTGAGGGTGACGGAATTCTGTCCGATTTCCATTTCGCCTTCGGTGCCGACCAGTTTGAATCCACCGCCACCGCCGCTGCCAGCTATAAAGTTGATACGGAACGCCGCATTAAAGGCGGCATGAGTGTCGGTCTTGGGATAATCATAAAGGGTGATGCTAACGTCAGGTACGTCGCGGCCATCGTTCCAATATCTCAGACCACCCGTAGCCAATGCCCGATCGGGACCGTTCGAACTTATAACATAATTCAATGTCGAAAAGGCATGTACGAAAAGATCTCCCGCTACCCCCGTGCCATAATCCTTGTAATTCCGCCATCTGAAAAAGCGTTTGTTTTCATATGGTACTTTCGGGGCCTTGCCCAAAAAGGTATCGAAATCCACCGTTTCCGCATTCGCATCCGGGGGAATGGGGTATTGCCACGCCCCTTCGGCGGAGTAGCGGTCGTTGTAGAAATCGAGCATTACGATATCGCCGATGGCCCCTTCCATATACAGTTGCTTTGCCTTTTCGTTGCCAAGGGAAGACATGCCTTGGCTTCCTATCTGGCATAATTTTCCGCTGTCTTTTTGAGCTTTTATTATTTCTTTTCCCTCGTCGAACTTTTGCACCATGGGCTTCTCGCAATACACATGTTTGCCCGCCTTTAACGCATCGATAACGATTGTTTTATGCCAATGATCGGGGGTCGCTACAATGACGGCATCGATATCCTTCCGATTTAACAGCTCGCGGTAGTCACGTGTCGTAAAAAGTGCGTCGCCCCAAAGTTCCTTGCCACGCTCTAACCGTCCGGTATAGAGGTCGCAGACGGCAACCAGTTTTACGCCATCGACCTGCAAAGCTGTCTGGGTGTCATAAATACCTTGGATGCCACAGCCGATAAGTGCAAGGTTGATCTGGTCGTTGGCCGAAAAGAAAGAGGGTTCATAAGACCTGTTAAGCCACAGCTTTTCGTTGTAGGAAGAAGCGAGGACCATAGGTGCAGAGGTCAGGGCGGCCGAACCTAAAGTTGCTTTTCTAAGGAAAGACCTTCTTGAGGTATCTTTTTTCATGTTGTATGGATGTAAAGTTTTTAAATGGGCGCTGAATCTATGACGGACGCAACCTCTTGGATGCGAAAGTTATAAAAATCCGATCATTAATACTACCATGTATGATGAGATCGATATTCCTTTTGTTACGTTTCGATGTAGATAGGTGATAGTTTTTGTGACGGAAGTTTGGAAACAGTGGATAATAACCAGGTAGTAGCATCCCGTTGAATAGGAAAATACCAGGCTTGAACTAGTAGTCCTCTCTTGAACTAGTAGTCATCCCAAAATATTACATAAAACATTGGTTTTCAGTGGATAATGATTTCGAATAAAAGCTGGGGAAAAGTGGCTATTACAATTAAAAAAGCTTTGTCGTCTTTACACGGTTGTGTTAATACCCAACACCTTGAGAAAGGTCTGGGCCAATGACAGGCTTTCCATACATGGAAGGCTTTTTTAATTATCGAATTTCTGTCACCGTAATCTGGTTGAGGGCTTCTTCGACAGAATCGGGCTCGAATACCGGTGAGCTGTCTTGCGAGTCCCTAATTCTTTTCGTTATGAATCATGGGCCATTTCAGGAAGTTTATATTCCATGAAGCTGTTCATTTGCATACCGGTTTGGCTAATTGCTTTTGTCCGTGTTTGCTCTTTCAGGTGCTTCCAAGCCTTCCTTGCTCTCTGCGCCTTGACCGTATAAGGTGTTCTCTTCATCTTTCAGGTTTTTAGTGTTCGCGGTATTTATGGCGCCCCTTCCGGGTATGTCCAAGTCCTTGCCCGAGAAGTCGATATCTTTCTTTCTTTTCTCCAATAATCGATCATCGCCACCGTACGTACTTAGACTCTTTTTTCCTAGTGCATCGATATCCTCTTTCGTAACTTCGAGGTTGTACTCTTCTTTCACGTCTTGTGGCTTTTTATTTACGTTCTTTTTGATCATTTTGGATTATGTTTAAACTAAAAAAACAAGTTATAGCCATTTGGCGTATTCCATGAGCTTTCAACGGATTTTTATTGATGCTAAAAAAATAATGACACTTTTTTTGAAGAATTATGCCGGTAACAAAAATGTCTCCTTCTTAAGCATGTTTCACACGGCACCCAGTCTATGCATCACAAAATGCACCAAAGAAGCTGCCAACTTCGCCGTATGGGTATCGATATCATATTTGGGATTCATTTCGGCAATATC
>NZ_JBGTHY010000261.1:0-2833 GCF_041745955.1 Pricia sp. | reverse complement strand
ACCCTGTTCTTCAATAGGTACTGTTTCTCCGATAAGTGTTTCGGATGGAATCTCCGCAAGGCTTTGACCAAGTCCGGCAACAATCCATACAATCAATAGCATTGAAAAATCGAGGTAATTGGCAAAACTTATGGCAACCCCCAAAATCAGAGCTCCAATAATAAGAGAGATGCGTCTTGATTTGGATTTATCGATTGCTCCAGAAACAAATGCTGCTACCATTGCGCCAACAGCGAAAGCTGCCATTATTATTCCATAATCTTTATCTGTAAGTTCCAATCCGCCTTTGACCAATACGATGGTATTTACCAGAATAAGTGCACCGGCAACCGCAGAAACCAATTCAATAAACAACGCGAAGCGCACATATTGATTGGAAAACAAAAGTTTTATGCCTTTTAAAACATCTTGCCAAGTGGTTGGTTTTATCTTTTCCTCGATTTTTTCAGGAACAATATCCAACTTACTTTTTGGAAGGCTCAACAATAAAATACCTGCGATAACAAATGTAGCAGCATCGACAAAGAATATTTCCCTTGCACCCAGCCAAATAGCCAAAATTCCTGCCAATCCCGGACCCAATACTCCTAAAAGCTGATACGTGGCCGCCGATAAACCTATGGCTTGACGATATATGGATTTCTCTACAATCTGCGGAATAATAGACCGATAGGTCGGACTAAAAAATGCATTGAAAACATTCATAAGAAAAATGAGGACATAAATTTGCCATTCTTCGGTTACAAAAGGCAAACAGCCTACTATGACCATTCTTACAAAATGTGTGGTGTACAGTATTTTCTTTCGGCTTATTCTTTCGGCCAATACTCCTGCAAAAGGCGAAAAAATAATAAATGCTGTAACTCTCAAAGTAAGGGCCGTTGCCAATATGACCGCAGCCCTTTCTTCGCCGAACTGATATGCCAAAAGAGCTAACCCGACCCACGTAAAGGCATCGCCCAACAAACTTATGGTTTGTGCTAAATATAGCTTAGCGAATAATTTGTTTTGTAGTGCTTGAAACGGCTCTAACAGTTTTGACAGCTTCATCTATTTTCTTTATTCATATCGATTCTTTAGAATACCGTTTATCATTGATTACTAATTGATACACACAAGGAATTACAACCAGATTTAATATGGTTGCCGACAACAAGCCACCTAAAATGACGACAGCCATCGGGCTTTGTATCTCACTTCCGGGTTCGCCGCCTTTCAAAGCTAAAGGAATAAGGGCGAGACCAGTTGTAAATGCGGTCATCAAAATAGGGTTCAACCTATCCAATGCCCCTGTCCTGATTAGTTCGAAACCTTTCATCCCCTCCTTTCTTAAATCCTCGTATCTGGAAACCAGTAAAATACCGTTTCGGGTTGCGATACCAAAAAGGCTTATAAACCCTATGGTAGCGGCGATGCTGATGATGCCAGAAGTAAAATAAACGATCAATATGCCCCCGATCAAGGCCAAGGGAAGGTTGATCAATACGACAAAGGCCAACTTTACATCCTTGAACTCGTAATATAGGAGCAGAAAGATGATCGCGATTGCAATTATCGAGGTAATCAAGAGCAACTGAGATGCTTTCGATTCGCTTTCAAATTGCCCACCGTACTGAACCCGATAGCCTTCCGGCAGCGAAATGTTTTGGTCTACGGTTTCCTTGATATCTTCCACGGCACCCCGTAAATCGCGGCCCTGGACATTGGCGGCCACCACAATTTTACGCTGCACGTCCTCACGGCTGATTTTGTTCGGACTGCTTACCGATCCAATAACGGCCAATTCTCCCAGATTGGTCTGCCCGCCATTGGGAAGGCTGATCAGGGTCCCTTTCATAGTTTCGATATTGTCCCGAAAGCGTTTTTGATAGCGAACCACCAAATCGAAATACTGTTGCCCCTCATAAATCTCGCCCGCCTCCTCGCCCGCAAAGGCAATATCGACCTGTTCCATCAGGTCGCCCACGGTCATTCCATAGGCCGATAGGATCTGGCGTTTTGGCTTGATACGGATCTGTGGGACTTCGATCTGCTGGTCGACCGCTACATCTGCCAGTCCGTCAATATCCTTAATGTTCTGCTCGACACTTTTGCCCACCTCGAACAAGCGTTGCAGATCGGAACCGAAAATCTTTATGGCGATATTGGCCCGTGTCCCTGAAAGCATATGGTCGATACGGTGAGCAATGGGCTGCCCCAAGGTTATATTTACCCCGGGAACGATGCTGAGTTCGTTTCGGACTTCTTCAAAGAATTCTTCCTTGCCCTTATCCTCCAATATAAAGGGCACATCGATTTCCGCCGCGTTTACGCCCTGCGCGTGCTCGTCCAGTTCGGCACGGCCCGTTCTTCGGGTCACGACTTCCACTTCGGGCAGATCCAACAAGATTTCTTCCACGAGTTTTCCGGTTTTGTTGCTTTCCTCCAAGGACATTCCCGGTGGGCCAACTACGCTAATGACCAGGGAACCTTCGTTGAATTCGGGCAAAAAGCTACGGCCCAGTTGGGTCAAGACCACCAAGCTCAACAAAAAGGCGATGACCGTAACCCCGATAATGGTTTTCGGTATTTTAGATGCCCTGGTCAAGACATTGGAATAATGCTTTTGCAGCCAACGTTCCACCCGTGTCCCTTCGGCCTGTTTGTTCAACAGCTTTTCGTTTTTCAGCAAATAGGAACAAAGTACCGGGGTTACCGTTACGGCCACGATCAGGGAGGTGAGCACGGAAGTCACGAAGGCTATCCCCAAAGGCTGTAAAAGCCGGCCTTCCATTCCGCTCAAAAAGAACAGCGGGATAAAGGATACGATGATAATTAGGGTCGCAATGATGAT
>NZ_JBGTHY010000260.1:0-3031 GCF_041745955.1 Pricia sp. | reverse complement strand
TTTACGAATGAAACGTTGAAAGAGATTTTGGATGAATATAAAAAAGACTCCAAAGCTTTTTTTAACAATCGTTTGACTGATGATTTTCGAAATACGACTTCAGCAGGGTACTTACCGATATAAAGCAGAAATAGCAGCTTGGGGTACACAAAATATTGCAAGTACAGATATTTTAGAGCCAGTTATCTATGCATCAGGTGATTTGGCGGTAGTTAGCGGCATTCACCAAACAACACGCATTGGAAAAGACAATAGTAAAATGACAGGTCGGGTAGCGGCCACGTATACCTTTCATCGAGTGAATGGCAAATGGATGTTTGCGGCTTCGCATCAATCGGATATTGTCGAGCCGAAATAATAGCCTCTGCTGGTTCCCAAGAATATTCGTCTGGGCTATCAAAATCATTTCTAGCGCCACAATAAATTCCCACTAGCCACGATCTGGTGCTTACACCGATTCCAAATCGGTGTAAGCGCCAGATCGTGACTATTGGATTTTAAGTAGGCTCAACGACGCACGCCGGCAACCACTTCAATGTCCAGGCCAATAGGCGGCAAATGGACCCGAGCGGCCACCTCAAAGAACGCAGGGACTGGAAAGGCTCCCGCAACAGCCATAGGTTGTATCTCCGTTAAGAAGATCTGGTGCAGGCCAACGACGATTTGCGGGCGTTTATTTTGAGGGCCACACCGAGGGGGCGGCACCGAAGTATTGAGTGAACGGTAAGGATGAAATGGTGGACTTTTTATATTTTTGGAAGAAAAAGTTTAATAAAATTTTGACCGCATGGAGGCAACAGTACAAAAAGTACGACGTGTAAAGTACTGCGGCATATTGTATTAGTTCAAAACAATACAAAAAGTACTACAAAACTTGCGCATATTTACGAGTTAGCGGCAATACTGACCCATCACATTTAACGTAGACAAATGAGAAAAGTAAACGCCTTTAAATCAGTTAATCTGATACTTATTCAGCTTCTCATTATTTTTCCTTCATTTGGTCAGGGAAGTATTTACGAGGTCTTTGCATTGAAATTTGAAGGGCCTCACTCAAAAATCCCCGCCTCTGGAGTTGCTGTGGGTGCAACGACGAAGGATACGATAGAAAGCAGTTCTTTCATTTGGTTGTTGAAAGGAAATAACGGACGAATGGTGTTGGTGGACGCAGGTTATACCGATACAGATATGATTCATCTTTTTTTCCCCACTATCAATTATATCAGGCCCGATTCGGTGTTGAAAAAAATAAATGTAAAGGCAGAGGACATTACGGATATAATTATTACCCATCCGCATATTGACCACATTGGCGGCATTGACCTTTTTCCCAACGCTATGCTTTGGATGCAAAAAGAGGATTTCGACTATTTTGTTCATACGGCTTGGCAAAAGGATGGTTTCGCAGACGCCTTTAATAAAAAAGACGTTTTCAAACTCATCCAAAAAAGCGTAGACGGATGCTTGACATTGGTGAAAGGGGACAATTTAGAAATCATTTCGGGTATAAGAGTTTTCATCGGTTCAAAACATACGTATGAATCACAATATGTACTAGTCAACGGAACATCAGGAAAGACTATTATAGCTTCGGACAACATCTGGTTTTATTACAACTTAAAGCATCTGCTCCCTATTCCAAAGTATACCTTCGACCCGAAAGCATATGTAAATGCCATGAAGAGAATGAAAACCTTAGTTACAAATACCGACTTGATTATTCCGGGACACGATGAACTGATTTTTACAAAGTTTCCGAAAGTAGTAGAAGGAGTTGTAAAGATAGAAGTCAAACATTGATAAATGTGTTGCCGCTAACAGTGTGTTTATAAAATTGTGGCTGGACGTTAATCATTCACCTCTTAATCACTATTTTGCTCTTGTGGTTAATTGAACCTGACGTTTTTCAATTGCCACAACTTCATAAACATTTTAACGTAAGAAGCGATACTAGGATTTGACAATTCAGTTTTTTCATCATCAAAATATATTTTATGGAAGAGCAATCAGTAAACAAATTTTTCTCCTCACATTTAGGCCAAGTTGCTTGGGTCGTAAGTGACATTCAAGCTGCTGAAGGTTTTTTTCAGGATGTTATGGGTGTACGCAACTTATGTTAAACTCGAAAATCTTAGTGCCGAGGATACTGATGGCATCTACTACGGTGAACCAGGAAACTACGTTTTCCACCTATATATGGCATATTCCGGAGATACCCTTATAGAAATAATTCAACCCGTTTCAGGGCAAAGTATATTCCAAGATTATCTTGATAAACATCCCGAGGGGGGAGTACAACATATTGCATATATCGTATCTGACGCTGAATTTGACAAATCGATTTCAGAATTAACGAAGAAGGGCTACAAAGTCATCCAGAGCTTAAACCTACCAGTAGCCAATGTTGCATTTTTTGATACTGTTGAAAAGGTTGGAGTCGTTACCGAAATTATTGGTATTACGGCTGCAGGAGTTGACTTTCTCAAACAATTAAAAGTCGATGCAAGTGAGTAAAGTGAAGCACGAACTCACAACCATACATTTGCAAAATACGGGGCAAGACATTGTAGCATTAGCTATGTACAAGCATCAGCCCTGGTTCGGGCTCGACGTTCAATTTTCAGCCTCATTTCAAAACTTCAACAACATATTTCAAGTCAGCATTTGTTCCGGGCTGAACAATCAATGAATTCCCTGCCTTCGCAAATACACGACTGTTAGCTGAAATAAGTTGACTTTTCTCAATAGTTAAATTAGGTTTTTAGCAATCAATGCTTGGATTCAAGTAATAAATGCAACGGCTGAAAAAAAAGCCCCCCTGCCGGGTTGAGGGCCGCGGCCCTCAGCCCGGCAGGGGGGCTACGCCGGAAAACTTCATACTTTTGGGTGGCTTTGTTGCATGGCTCTTAATAATCCGAAAACGGTCTTGAAGGAACCTAAAATACCATTGAATAAGTAACCGATTTGACTATAATATAAACTTACAAGATTCTAAACAGGTATCACCCAAGGTGAATTGAGGTTAAAATTA
>NZ_JBGTHY010000259.1:0-2578 GCF_041745955.1 Pricia sp. | reverse complement strand
TTTTTTTCGACGGATTTTATACCCATGGAAAAATCGCCGCCCCACAAAAGGCTTAGGGCATATAACAAAAAAAAGGAAACCATCGCCCAAAGTATCCATTTTTGGTATTTTTTTAAAGTATCGGCCGATTTGGAAAATTTTCGTGAAAAGAGGAATACAAGAATAAAGGCATAAATCGGCAAAAGACCTAGTTTATCGGGGAGCAATGGGGAAATCATCAATAAAAAATACCAGCCCCAGTGTCCTTTTATATTTAGTGCCATGCAACCCTTAGAATGGATAATGTCCCAAAAATACATCAAAATTATGCTAACCGGA
Organism: Pricia sp.; assembly: GCF_041745955.1. NCBI lineage: Bacteria > Pseudomonadati > Bacteroidota > Flavobacteriia > Flavobacteriales > Flavobacteriaceae > Pricia > Pricia sp. Next base: position 2,260 of record NZ_JBGTHY010000259.1, on the reverse strand, counting down.
CAAAGCTATTCAAATAGCGGGAGGCGCAATAATCGCATTAGGTCGTCAAGTTCTTGTTTCAGTGTTGAAGAATATTTCTTTATTTCGAATTCAACTTACAGTTTCCTGCGATAATTTGTTCCTTATTCGTTTTAAAGGCATTGTTGAATATCTCTAGCTTTGCCTGGGTACCGTTATTTGCAAATAAGTTTTGTAGCCCACAGAAATTTCTCAACTTAGGATTAGAATTTATTTTTATTTTATGATCACATACCTGCATCAGTTTCTGTAGTTCGGCAATGTTTTCAAGACCTGTAACATAACAGTTAACAAAGTAAGTTGAATTGGCTGTTTTTCATCGATTAATTGCCCCAGAACGTCTTTTATTTGGCAATAGAATCCCGAAAAAATCGTTATTTTGCCAACCTTAATTTTCGGAAAGAAAAAATCTTAATATGTTTGACAGAACCCGTATAAAAATACTATTTCTAGCTACCTGCCTTTTTTTTTGTTTCTTGTCAAAAGGACGATAAGCCGAAGATATAAAAACCGTGTACTATCAAGATAGCGATGGAGATGGCTTCGGCAACGCAGCTATTGATATCGAGGAAACGACCGCGCCTTCGGGCTATGTGGAAAACAATTTGGACTGTGACGATTCCAACAAAGAGATTAATCCCGACGCAACCGAAGTTTTCAACAATACAATCGATGAAAATTGTGACGGCGAAATGGCAGAAAAAGAATTGTTTGGGGGCGATGTGAAATTGCTTACCCAACAGGATGTCGATGATTTTGGCAGACATAATTATAAGACCATCTATGGAAAACTGCAGATCGGAACAGAAAATGAACCCAATACCTCCATCGTAAGTTTAGAGCCATTGCGGGCGTTACGGGTAGTAAGGCAAGAAAATTCCGTTTATATTTATTCGAACCATGCCCTTAAAAATCTAGAAGGCCTGAATAACTTAAGTTCAATCGACCACGGTCTTTATATCGACGATAATATCTTGCTCGAAAATTTGGCCGAACTGTCGAGTCTCATTACAGTAGGCACACCTCCTCCTGGCGAATATTTAAGTATTACCAATAACGCATCTTTAACCGCATTAGAAGGTCTTCAAAATTTGGCCACTGTCAATAATATCATAATATCGGACAACCCAAAATTGTATGATTTCTGTAGCTTTGAAGAGGTCAAAGACCCCGATTTTCCTTCAAGATATGATATATATCACCCTGATTTAATCAATAGAAGCTTTACCACATCCGGAAATAGGTATAATCCCGATGTAATTGCTATGAGAGAAGGATTATGTGCGGACGATACGGATAGACTCTACGACGGGAATATTTTGGAGAGTTCGGAATATCAGCGGTACGCCTTTCTGAGAAAAAGCGATGAGCTGACATCGATCGAAGGTATTCTTACCGATTTCGGAACGTCCCAAACCGACGGTGTTCAAGCGTATACGTACCAAATTGGCCAAACTGCCGACTGGTATATCATCAAGATACCCCAAGATTATAACGAAAGTGAAAGTTTTTATGAGTTATTACGGGAAAGCGGATTTTACGACCCAATAACAGAATTTGGCATGTTTTCGGATGACAACTATTCAACCGAAGTAATAGGTTTAGGATCTAATATTGACCAAGAAGCTTATGCCATCTATATGGACCACGAACTTCGCATCGAACTCAAATACCCCCGTATTAGCCGAGATTATGGATACTTCGGGACTTGGTTCGGCTCCTTCCAAAATGATGAGGTTTTTGTGCTGACTTCACAAGGGCTCAAAGGAGTGGCCTATCCCGGTATAAAGAAATTTTCCACTTTGTTGGAAGAACTGGGCATTGTGCTAAATACCCTCGACACTATTGAATTCCGAGATTTTGAAATCTTTAGAAAGGACTGAACAACCTCAAATAAACTTACTTTTCAGTTTTGTCGAAACCATTCCTCAAGAACGATCAAGCTCCACAGATAAAGCGATCTATCCCTCTTACCGGAAGAATGCTCTTTTAACAGGCGTTCGACAAAACTATGGTTCATACCCCTATTTTCAACACTTTGTTTTGAAAGATAATCGTTGACAAAGTCTTTTAGATCTTTTTTCAGCCATATGCCCATAGGAGGATTCAGGCCTAATTTCGGTTTGTTTATAATCTTATCGGGCACCTTGTTTTTCAAAAGTTTTTTCAATAGGTATTTTGTTTGCCCGTTCCTTATTCGAAAACCGGTGTCTATTGAGGTCATAAATTCTATGATTCTGTG
>NZ_JBGTHY010000258.1:0-5008 GCF_041745955.1 Pricia sp. | reverse complement strand
CAATACGATAACGGTAAACGGCAATGTTTATAGTAAACGGGTAGAGCTTCGTTTTTCAGGGGAGGATACCACTGTCTGCGATTTTATAACGATTCCCCAAGGTTCTTTGGAAGAGGGCAACTACAGGCTCAATGTCTTTGAGGACCAAAAACTACTTTCCACTACCGAATTTGAATTGAAATAAGTTTTCTACCCTAATTTTAAGTTGTCTGAGGGTATTTCTTCCCCGTGAACATTGTATGGGTACTAAATTTCGATTTACTAGTGTCTCGCATAAGCGATCTTCTCTTTTTTATGGAGGCTTGTTTAAAATTTGCTGGTACGAAGCGGATAGTAGCTAACCAATTTTAATCAAGTTCAAAATAAGTTTCCAAGACCGTATCTAAAATTCTATTTTTGCCACATGGCAAAACAAGATGACGATTTTAAGCGGGTAATTTCCCATGCGAAAGAATACGGATACGTATTCCAGTCCAGTGAAATATATGATGGATTGAGTGCGGTCTACGATTACGCGCAGAACGGTGCCGAACTCAAAAAGAACATTCGGGAGTATTGGTGGAAGGCCATGATACAGCTAAATGACAATATCGTGGGTATCGATGCGGCCATTTTTATGCATCCCACCACGTGGAAAGCGTCCGGACACGTCGATGCCTTCAACGATCCTTTGATAGACAACAAAGACTCCAAAAAACGCTATCGTGCCGATGTGCTCGTCGAAGACCATGTCGCCAAAATCGAGGCCAAAATCGAAAAGGAAGTGGCCAAAGCCGCCAAACGCTTCGGCGATACCTTCGATGCAGCAGAATTTCTTGCCACCAACCAGCGCGTGGTTGATTATCAAGAACAGGCTACTGCCATATTAAAAAGGCTTGGGAAATCTTTGGCGAACGAAGATCTCGCAGATGTAAAGCAATTGATCGAGGAACTTGATATCGCTTGCCCAATGTCAGGTACTAAAAACTGGACAGAAGTAAAGCAGTTCAACCTTATGTTCGGTACGAAACTGGGTGCCACCGCAGAAAGTGCGATGGACTTATACCTGCGCCCCGAAACCGCCCAAGGTATTTTCGTCAACTTTCTGAACGTACAGAAAACGGGACGAATGAAGATTCCCTTCGGCATCGCCCAAACGGGAAAAGCCTTCCGTAATGAAATCGTTGCCCGGCAGTTTATCTTCCGTATGCGGGAATTCGAGCAGATGGAAATGCAATATTTTATCAAGCCCGGCTCGCAACAGGAATGGTACGAAAACTGGAAGAAAACCCGAATGAAATGGCATCTGTCCTTAGGCTTGGGCGAAGAGAACTACCGTTTTCACGATCATGAAAAATTGGCGCACTACGCCGATGCCGCTTCCGATATTGAATTCCGTTTTCCCTTTGGATTCAAGGAGTTGGAAGGGATACACTCCCGAACCGATTTCGATTTGGCCAGCCATGAAAAACACTCGGGTAAAAAATTGCAATATTTCGATCACGAAACCCGCGAAAGCTATGTGCCTTATGTGGTAGAGACCTCGATCGGACTTGATAGGATGTTTCTGGCCGTTTTCTCCAATTCCCTTCAAGAAGAGGAACTCGAAAACGGTAGTACGAGAACCGTGCTGAAACTGCCGGCAGTATTGGCTCCGACAAAAGCCGCCGTCTTCCCTCTCGTCAAAAAGGACGGCCTCCCCGAAATCGCCCAAGAAATCATCGAAGACCTAAAATGGGACTTCAATGTCGAATATGACGAAAAAGATGCCGTAGGCCGTCGGTATCGCAGACAAGATGCAGCGGGTACGCCATTCTGTATCACTGTCGATCATCAAACACTGGAAGACAAGACCGTGACGATACGGCATCGTGATTCAATGGAACAGCAGCGCGTGGCAATCGATGCCTTAAAAAGGATTATTCATGAGGAAGTCGACATGAAGGGGTGGTTGAAGCGGATGGACGTTTCATAACTGCCACCCCAACCGCAAACTCCCATAAAAATTCCGAGGATTTCCGGGATAATAGTAGCGGGGTTCGCCGCCGAAACTGCCGGCGTTGATCAGCACTGACTCCGCGTACTTTTCATCGAGAATATTATTGATGCCAAAATCGATTCCAATGGTGAATTTTTCCGATAGAGGTTTGCGATAGCCCATTCGCGTCGTGAAAACGACAAAGGCTTCGCTTTGTAGGGTGTTGGCATCTGTTAAGGGTATTTCGGAAATGTGCCGGTGCGCGATATTCCAGTAGAAACCATTGAGAAATCGGGACTGAATCCCTGCGGTACGCAGTTGTTTGGGAACACCGGTCAAGGGGTTTCCGGAGAAATCTTCGCCTTCATCAATAAACTCTACGAATTGGTGGTCATTAAGGGTAAAGCTTAGAAAAGGGGCTATTTGCAGCTTTGGACTGATTGTCCACGTGTAATCCATAGCGATTTCGATGCCACGATGACGGGTCTTGCCGGCGTTTTTACCGATAAATTGGTCCTCAGCCACTCGTTCGGCGACTAGTAGATTGCGAACGTCCATTTGATAAACGGCCATGTTGAGGTGAAATTTGCGGTCATTAAGGTACAATTCCGTGCCCAGTTCGTAGTTCGTGCCTGTTTCTTGGGCAATATCGGGGTTGATAGCCCCTTCGGGTGTCAAGGTCTGCTCTACGGTGGGGTTCGAGAAACCACGGCTGACATTGGCAAACAGACGGGCGGCCTTCGAAAATCGATATTCTAGATCGAGACTGGGAAGAGCGATGAGGTCGAAATCACGATTGGCAGTGGTGTTATCCGTTCCAATATTGAAACGGTCGCGGAAATCGTATTTTGTTTTGTTGATGGCTAGCCCCAGTTGTGCCGAAAATGCATCCGTAAAAGGCAACAGTAGTGTTCCGAAGCTGTTGAGCTGGGTTCGGAATTCCTTGTTGTCGGCAAATCGGTCTCCCTGAATGCTTCCGTTGATGGGTTGTTCGAGTGTTCGGAAGAGTGACCAATTGTATTCATCTTTATAGAGCTCCGCGCCCAGGTTGTATTCAGCGCTTTGATTTAAGAAACCGAAATTTCCGGTAAACCGAGTCCGAAATCCATAGCCGTTGGTGATTTCGTCCAAAAAACCTAGGGGCGAGGGGCGGCGTTCAAAATGATCGAGGTAGGAGTAAAAGATACTGGTGCTGTTTTTAAGACGGTCATTGAACGAATGCGCATAGTTGATGCCGACCAAGGTATAATTGTTGGTCTCAAAACCCTCAACCCCGCCCCAATTCGCGGCCGCCTGTTTCGGGTTCTCGGCAAATGCCGTTGCGCCTATCGAACTGGCAATATTCGCCGTGTAATCGATATGGTTCACCAGCAAGGCCATTTTATTCTTTTCATTGATTTGGTAGGATGTGTTCAGTAGTAAACCATCCCTTTCAAATTGGCTGTTGTCGCGGTAACCGTCCGTTTCCAAATGGCCGTATTGCAATCCCAGTCGGAGCTTTCCATCGTAGTGGTTGAACGAAAGATTATCCTTTAACAATCCAAATGAACCAACCGTAAAGTTGTTCGAAAGGTTCGTAGATTTTCCAAGGGCTTCTTTGGGGTTCAAGATAATGGCGCCTCCTAAATTCGCTCCAAAAGCCGTGCCTTTAGGCCCTTTGATGACTTCCATCTGACTTAGGTTTTCAAGGTCGAAAGCCTCGATGGTCGAAAAGCCCGAGCCATCGGTTACCGGAATATCGTTGTAATAGAGACGGAGCTTATCGGTTCCGAAAAGGGTACGTGCACCGATGCCGCGAACGGTTATCCTATTCGTATTCAGTGCGCCCGACAATACATATACGCCAGGAATCTGGTTCATGGCCGAGGTAAGTTCAACGGGACTATAATTCTGGAATATCTTTGCCGCAATGATGTCAGAAGGAACGATACCCGTTGCGTTTTTTACTTTTAGGGCATCCAATAGAATAACTTCGTCAAGCTGGGTAATACTATCGTTCTCTATCGGATTTTGGGCAAATGCAAAACAAATGGAAATAAAGTAAATCGGAAAAGTAAAATTGCGCTTCATGTACAAATTTTGGAACCTCAAAAATAGCAAACTTAAATGGCTTCTTATCCCACAATGTTTATTTTCGCAATCAATTCGACTGATTTATGAAAATAGTATCGTATAACGTAAACGGCATCCGCGCCGCTTTGAATAAGGGGTTTTTAAACTGGCTGCAGGCCGTTGATCCCGATGTGGTCTGCCTTCAGGAAATCAAGGCCATGAAAGACCAACTCGTACTCACGCTTTTTGAGGAGGCCGGTTACCCCTATCATTATTGGTTCAGTGCCCAGAAAAAGGGCTATAGCGGGGTGGCCATCCTATCGAAAACAAAACCGGACCATGTAGAAATCGGGACAGGCATCGGTTATATGGATTTCGAGGGACGCAACCTGCGCGCCGATTTTGACGACCTATCCGTAATGAGCCTGTATTTACCTTCTGGTACCAATCTGGCCCGGTTGGAACATAAACTGACCTATATGGCCGATTTTCAGGCCTATATCGATGGATTGCGGAAAACCCATCCCAACTTAATAGTGCTGGGCGATTATAATATTTGCCATGAAGCTATCGATATCCATAACCCGGTAGGGTTGAAGAATGTCTCCGGCTTCCTTCCCGTCGAGCGCGAATGGATCGGTAATTTTATCGATAGCGGCTTTATCGATAGTTTCCGACAGTTCAATGCTGAACCGGACAATTATACGTGGTGGAGCTATCGTGCCAATGCCCGAAACAATAACAAGGGCTGGCGGTTGGATTATGGTATGGTCGCAGAGCCTTTAAAAGACCGGTTAAAACGTTCGGTAATCCTATCCGATGCCAAACACAGTGATCATTGCCCGATTTTGTTGGAAGTGGAGGCTTGATGAATATAATTCGTAAATTTGGGCGCTTCAAATAACAACGACTTATCAAAACCCCATGATCTACACCACCCTGCCCCATACCGATATCGAAGTCAGTAAAATTTGCCTCGGCACCATGACCTGGGGCAAT
>NZ_JBGTHY010000257.1:0-8444 GCF_041745955.1 Pricia sp. | reverse complement strand
CAGAATTGAATTTTACGACCAATTTGATAACATACGCAAAAGAATAAAATTTTTGTGACGGCTATTTAAATCGTTCCGAGATATTATCGAAACTTTAAATATAGTGGGATGTAATTAATCCCACATTAAATTGAACTTTCTGTAAACCTGTTCTTAAATATTATTGCCAAACCCCTTCGAAAGCCGGGCAAAACTTCCGCTCCGAGCCAAACTGTACGGGCAAACTGCGCCTATCCGTCCGGGTAGTCGCCCCATTCCTGTCTTGCCCTGGCTCCTAGCGGCCACTCAAAAGCTAAACCGTCCTAAAAGACAGCTTGACCTTTTTTCTCACTTCCCACGAGTATCGTATGTTTAGCAAACCCTCATCGGTTTATTTTTGAGGTAAAAAATGTGGGTTTAAAATCTATTCATTAGCTATGGATACCTTGGAAATTATCAAGGGAAATCGCCAAGAGCCCTATTTTACTGGATTTTACTCGAATAATTAATTAGCTAAGTAATTAATTATCTAAGGAATTAGATATACATACAAGTATACACTGATAAAGAGAATTCCACGAGATTTCTTGGAAGGATTTTATAGAGAAACTTTAAAACCGGAGAGTTCCGGAATGATTATTCCCCGACTCCCTAAAGGCGGAAGTCGGGCAAAGCTTCCGCCCCGATCCTGCACATCCGGACAAGCTGCACCTATACGCTTGGGAAGTCTCTCCTTCTAGTTTTGCCCGACCTCCTCGGCCGCGCAAAAGAACAAGCGGCATTTCCGCCGCTTGTTCTTTTCTCCCCCTAACCACAAAAAACTTGGATATTTCCATGATTCCTAAATTTTTTAAACACCATATTAGACCAGATAAATCTTGTATCTGTATCCATTTGTATTTATATGTTTCTATATGATTTTACGACTTAAAATATTGATAATAAGTTATTTATATTCAAAATTCATTACCTATATTTATCCACAAAGGTGGATAGCAAGTGATGTTTCGCGCACCGCAAAACGCCTACTTCTGACGAAGTGAAAACAGTTAAAACCGGGTCGAAAATGGCAATCAATAAAGGTGGCAGAAAACGTTTGGGCGATAGGAAGCGGGAGCATGCCATAACGCTGAGGTTCAATGGTGCGGAACTGGAAAAAATAAGGACCATTCTGGAATCCTATAATCTTGATTTCGGAAAAAGGGGAACGGTCGGCCCTTTCCTAAGAAAGCTCATACTGAATAAGAAAACTACAAAGGAAAAACGGATCCCCGATGGCATCTCCAACCTCAGTTACCAGATCAACAGGATAGGCACCAACATCAACCAACTCGTCAAGGTCGCCAATTACAAGAACATGCGAAGCCCGAACGCAGACCTCGAACGGGAATTGGAAAAGGCCAGTCAATTGATGCTCGAATTGATAGAAACGATCAACACCAAAAACTAAGAATGATAGCAAGGGTACTTTATCGGAACAATGTACAGGGCGTGCTGGACTACGTATCGGGCAAGGCGAAAAGCACCGTACTCGGTTTCCGGAACACCTATTCCGATACCGACACGGACATGAAGTTTTTCGGTAGGGTACTATACCATCTCGGCAATCGCCACGGTTCCAAAAAGCGGTACGCACACATCTCTTTGAATCTTCCCCGTGGCGAAAACTTGAACGACAAGGACTTTTTCGAACTCTCGCAAAAATATATGGAACACATGGGCTATGGCGAACAGCCCTATGTCGTAATCCGTCATCACGATACCAAACATGAGCATGTACATATTGTTTCGTCCACAATAAAGGAAGACTGTTTACAGATCAACCTCTCCAACGATATCAGAAGGAGCATAGCGACCCAGAAATACCTTGAAAAAGAGTTCGGGCTTTCCCCATCGCCGGATACAAAACAGACCAGGGAACTCCCGAAATATGAAATGCCCGAATTCCGAAACCGTGACATCAACGGGGTCAGGTTCTATATACAGGACATCACAAACAACACTTTGCAGAAGTACAAGGTGCGAAGTTTCAGGGAACTGGCCGCACATCTCAAAGACCATCACATTGAGCTAAGGACGGTCGACCGAAATGGCAGAGTAGGCTTATCGTACGGCGTATCCGTTAAGGATGGCTACAGGTCAAGGTTCATTAACGGCTATACCGTCCATCCACAATTGAGCGGCCCAAAACTGCAAAAGGTGTTCGAGCGTAACCAAAGCTCAAAACTGTTGCCGATGGTCAAAAAGCGGTTGGAAAAACAGTTGCGTACCGCCTACGGACTTTTCAGGACGATAAACCCCGAACATTTACCCGATATCCTGAAAGCACATCAAAAACTGGATTGCAAGGTAGAATATGATGAGGAAGGGAAAGCCGTGGACTTTACCGTTTATGACAAATCGGGATATGCCCTCAAGAGCGGGGAGATAGCGAACAATATAGGAATCCTACAAAACCCCGAACTGTTCGGGAACGGATATACCCAAATGTACGCGGAAAGCGAACAACTGCGACTGGAGATCCGACGGTGTATCAAGGAAGCCTACCGGAGCACCTATCAAGATTCAGGCAGCAAGACCCTTTTTTCGGAACATATCGATAGGATATCTATTAAAGCAATAGTAATTGAAATGGCCAAATCGGAACGCTTTCTATTTCTCAAGAAGTATCTGCAAACCGACAACCGAAAACTGGGCAAACTGATACAAGCGCAATTCGATATCGTGAAGGACAAGCTTTACATGTCGGAGTCGGCCAGGGAAGAACATGATTTAAAGGCAAAGGCCGAAATCATAGAACAGGTCATGGGCAAAGAACTTTTCGATACCGTTAAGCAGAAAAGAGTCCTTTTCGAGCTCTTGCACAGCCTCGGAGTCAAATATGGCAGGGGCAATCTTAGATACGCGAATTCTTCCCGACATAAGGTCAAACTGGATATCGGGCATGTGCAGCTACCCGTTCAAATGGACGTTTATGCTTCCCCGGGCTTTGTCAAAGAAAATGAAAAGGTTTTGGACGGACTTTTGAACGATAGAACGGCAAAAGAAATCGGCCTAAGCCCGACGGCGATATTCCTGCCGTTGATGTTCCCGAACCTCTATTCGGCCATGGCCCTGCCATATAGGCAAAAGTTTGAAAGGCTGAGCCTAAGGGCCTATCATAAATACGCCGAACGCATGCAGGTATCCTTGGAGAAGTCCCCGAACGACTACGTACGGTTTTTCAATGCCAAAGGCTTCCGATTTGAAAGAAGGGAAGGGAGGCTACATATCCGTTCGATTTATTCCGAGTCTTCGGTCGGCGTTCCGCTTGCACCAAAAGCGCAGGCCTATCTGGAATCATCGGGCGACCTGAACAAGATTTTAGTAAACCAATCAGAAATTTTGGAGGACATCGGAAACCACGGGCGGGACAATTTGAAAAGTCTCTGGTCCGGATATCTGATAGAGCGGGGGCAGTATAAAAAAGCGGCCTATCTGTTCGTGTTGGACGGGGTCAGGCCCAATGTCCCATTGGAGATACTGGAACATCATATGGAAAACGGATTTAGGGAAATACTGCATACCGTTTCCAAAAAACAGATGGACCGGAAACAATCCCGTCTCCTTCGAAAGGGTGCTTATGCCTTGGGCAATCTTTTGCGAAGTAAAGACCTGAAAGAGGAAGAGGTTTTCAACGGCTTTAAGGATGAAATGACCGATTTTTCTAAATACAAGGGTAGGGGACTTTCGATGTAGGATTTAAAAGAACTGATTCGGTCATAGAATTTGGCGCCCTATCGGGCGCTTTTTTGTGGATAGGGGAAGGAAGAAAAACGGAAAACTAGCCTTAAAATGGGATAGCAAAAAATCGACATAGCCTCTAAAATCCTCAATTTGGAATTTTGATCAACGGTCTTGAAAACCGAGCCGTATTTCCGATAAAGGTTTTAGACTTTCTTCAACCGAAGTGTTGGCCAATTTTGCCATAATCTTTGCAATTTCGCTTGTATTGACATCTAAAGTATTTTTGTCCAGAAGTTTTGTAATCCGGTCATAAAGTTTTTCGTTCCTGGCAGCAATTTTTTTCATCTCCCGACCCATTACACGTGCGGCGATTAGATGGAGTCCAAAATCATCGTTGCCAAATAGGTCCGAATGATGCTCGTAAATCTGGTCGGTGTACATTTCAAAAAAATGGAATAGGATGGTCATGATATCCTTTAAATCGCCACTCCGCATTTCGGGACGATCTTCCCATGCAATGAGCTTTAGAATAACAATTCCGGGCAAGGTGCAGAACTTGAAGCGATGTTCCCCTTCCAATTCTACCTCGGGCAGTCCGCTGTCATAGATTTCCTTGAATCCGGGCATATTCAAACTGGTAAGGCCCGTACCTTCAACACTTACCTTGGCATTCTCATCTTCTATGTTTCCGAAGGGAAGTAAATCGACTTGCATTTTTCCCTGCCACAACAGCACAAAATTATTCCCTTTGGAAGGTTGGAAGTGTTCGATTTCAACGAGGTAACGCTTTAAACTTTCATATATATCCTTACCTTCTATGAAGATTGCAAAATCGATATCTTTCGTAATCCGGCTGGTCGGAATCTCATTGATTGCTGTCATCCATAGGTCACGGGCCACCGCACCGACCAGATAAAAATCGACATGGAATTTTTTAAAACCGCGCTCCAAAGCCGCCAACATTTCCGAGAAGTCAGTGCGTTGGTAAAATTGATCAAAATTGATTTTGTAGATGCTCATCATATATTTTTTCTGCGGTTTCCGTACACCGCCTATCCCCTTTCATCATGAGATCGGCGTAGGCGAGCAGCGGATTCACCACATTATTTTCCTTGGTATTCTCCTTCCAGAATTTTTCGTAGATTTTGACATTTCCTCCTTCATCGGGAACAAGCCTATAGTTCTTCATCAATTCATTTCTCGGTTCGGCGGTGTATAGTGTCAATTCCTCGGGACGTAGGTAATTGGTATAAATATCCCCGGCGGGTTCGCCACCCCAGAGCGTTTCTCCCTGTTTTAGTTGGATGCCTTTCCAATTAAAAAAATTAACATTATCCACAAAACGGTATGTACCAATTACCAAGTTCGGTTTCAACTGTTTTTCGTAGGCCATGATCCATTTTTCAAGGAGCTTTTTTTTATTTTCCATTATATAGGTGTCCTTCGTAAGCGGAATGAGGAAACCTTCATCCTTTAGGCCATTGAAGATGTTAGTGATGTTGCCGATACCTGTATCCGTCCGTTCTGCTATTTCACGATAGGTCTTGTTGACCCATGTATCGTCCAATAGGAATAGGTAAACTACCTTCAGCCCGGTTTTGGTAAATGCCCTGTTGGTAGTTTTGTGTTTGATCGCAATGGGTTCATTGGCATCCAGCCAAAGGAAGATTCCTTTTTCGTTGAGGTAAATATTTCCGTTCGCCTCAAGGTAGGCGATGTTTCTGCTGCGGAGCTCTTGTTTTATTTTGGGGAATATAGTTTGCGCTATAATCATAAACGGATGATAATCCTTGGCGAACGCCTCAAGCTTTGGCAGATGAATATTTCTTAGTTCCTTTTTTATTGCTATAACAAACTTGATAGTGCGGTGGTTTAACGTGAGGTCTATCGTACCGTCCAAGACTTTATTTTGCCCGTTATCTAACCAATTAGCTTCGATTTGTCCGGTTTTCTGAAGGTTGGTTAGTGCGTATTGTACAATTTCCTTGCGATTCATTGTTCATTTTTAAATATCGTTCACGAAAACGTGAACACATAAATATTATGAACAAATGTACATCATTTTTTCCAATTGAAAGAATATCGGCAGTATATTAGCTCGATAGGCTCTATTAAAGAAGCATTTTTTTAATCCAGGAAATCTAAATCTCCAATCTTTCCTGGTATTCGTCCATGATGTGGGTGGGGAGATTCTTGATATATATTTCAGTTGTTTGAAGATCGCTATGCCCGAGCATTTTGCTCAGTGCGTTTATAGGCACGTCTTTTAAGATAAGATTGGTAGCCATTGAATGACGCGAAACATAGCTGGTCAAGTTCTCTTCAATGTTGCAAAGATTTGCAATTTCTTTCAATCGCCGATTGTACTTAATCCGTGCATTACGAATATCCCGGTGCTGTTCCAATAATTTGGACCGTTTCACTATGGGAAAGATAAAATCGTCTTTATTCTTTCCCTCTAAATAAGTATCCAAAATTGGAGAAAGCTGCTGCGTTATCTTAATATCATAGGGTTTTGCGGTTTTTTGTCTTTTGTAGTGAATTCGTCCATCAATAATATTTCCAACCTTTAGGAAAGCCATGTCGATAAAGGAAACCCCGTTCAAAAGATAGGATGCTATAAAATAATTTCTAGAATCGAATAAGGGAGTGCCGACTTCTAATTCTAAATCCAGAATCCGTTTTATTTTTTCCCTGGAAATTGCTCGTTTGGCGGTTGGTTCGGACTTGATTTTGTATTGCGTGAAAGGATACCTGTCCCGAGCGACCAATCCCTGAGTGATCGCTTTATTGTAAATTGCCCGAATAGTGCGCATGTAAACGGAAAGCCCATTAATACTATTGCCTTTTTTTAAGTGATACGTTTCAAATCGATTCAGATACGTAATTGTGATTTCTTCAAAACGTAAGCTTTTTGTGCGATTAAATGTTTTTAGGACATTATAAACCTGCTTATAGGCACGTGCATTACCAAATCGTTTTGCCTCCATCATACTATCAATCAACTGCTGGGTATAATCTAAAAAGGAAACCTTGATGGTGGATTTTGTTAGGATTGATTTTAGCTCTCTGAGACTTAGTCCCTCTAAACGTCCGTCCTCTTCCAACGAATTGATTCCATCCATCAGGTCGGTTTTCTTTTTTGAAAGAAGGTTATTGAGACGGGTTACCGATGAAACGCCTGTATAGTTTCTTTTGACTTCCCGGTTCTTCTCGTTCCAGTATTCCGGCGGGACATTAAAGCCTGTTGCTATTGCCGTAGTTTTGCGATGATGGCTTAGCCTAAAAATAACAGGGCAAGTTCGATCTTTGCGCTTGCGCCTAGTGTCCAGCGAGAGTGTCAGGCTTGTTTTCATATAATGAAGATACAAAAAATTTGCACTCAATTTGCACGCAGAATCACATTTAATATGGTCTCATATGAATCTATATTAAAATTAAATTACTGTTATTCAATCATTTAAATATTTATTGGTTGTTTTTAAACCATAAAAACCGTGCTTTGGGAGCAGGAGGTCGCAGGTTCGAATCCTGCCACCCCGACAATTAAGGTGTCAAACGACACCAAAACATAGCTAATCTTATGAAAAATCAAGGATTTTCATTTTTCTTGAGATCATAAGATTAGCTTTAATATCAAATGAAATGTTACCTATTCGGTTACCCGATTGATTACCGAAATTTTTACTACTTTAGTAATACTTTAGATTTGACTTTCGCAGCGATTTGACTCATCTTATTGTTTGCAATACCATTACATGAAAAAATCCTTGCTATAGGGCTTATTAGTGATTTTTCGTATATTTCTTATTGCTTTACTGAGTTGGGGTCACTTCCCGATGCAGTAAGTAACGGCTTTATATTTTACAGGGGTTTTGGCGATTTGAGACACAAACGAGAGACAAACGCCAAAAACGAGGTGCAAACTTGTATAATTTTCACTAGAATTCAACGGATTTCCAACCATTTTTTGCGTCGTTCACATCTAAAACTCCTCTTTCGATAGAATCCTTAAAAAGGGCAATAGTAGGATCCCCACAGTCGCACTTGTCGGTATGGCCACAATAACACAGCACATCTCCAAATTCATCTTTACTCTGCTTTCTCAGTTTTAACCAGTTTTTAAATTTCTCTTCCATGGTTATAGAATCTAATGCAAAATAATATCACTATCAATATTCAATTTTTGATGTAAAGCCTTGGCCACCTTCAAAGTAATTTCTCCTTTACCGTTCAAATAATCACTTATCCTAGATGTGCTTGTATTAAGAAGTACGGCTAAATCTTCTCTTTTAAGCCCCATTTCAAACATGCGTAGTTCAATCATTTCTTGTACAGTAGGTAAACCGATGGGGAAATGGATTTCTTCGTATTGTTCGATGATGTCGCTAATCTTTATGAGCTCTTTTGCCAAGGGATCATCCAATGGTGTATTGTCATCGACAATATCTATTAATTCTTCTAAACGAAGGCTCGCTTTGACGTATTGTTTGTGAGTTATAAAGTTAAATTTAGGAATCATCTGGCTAAAATATACAATTTGTCCAAGTAGGCTTTAGTAAAGTTTTTCTTCTAAGGAATCCCTCCATTGAATAAAACCCTTTCTATCATCAGAATAATCATGGAGAATTCGGCTAAAACTTACAGGTTGAGATTCCAAATAAGACTCCCTGCCCTGATTTCTAATCATATTCAATGACGAATCTACAGAAGCTAAATGTTCCTTTAAGATCGAGCTA
>NZ_JBGTHY010000256.1:0-1980 GCF_041745955.1 Pricia sp. | reverse complement strand
TGGTCTACCTGATCTGTGAATTGAATGCGCACCTGCTCACATACACCTTGGACGATTCGACCGGAATGCTGACATTGGTAAATGATAGCCCAACGCTTCCCGACGATTACAATGAAGTTCCCTCGGCTGCGGCCATACGCTAGCATCCCTCGGGAAAAACACTATATGTTTCAAATCGGAACCACAACAGTATTGCCGCATTTAGCATGGACGCACAAACAGGGCTGCCCACTTTTAAAACCAGATTTGCGACCCAAGGGGATGAGCCGCGGGATTTCAACATCGATCCCAGTGGAAAATGGCTGGTTGTCGCCAATCAGTATGGCAACTGCGTATTATCTTTTGAACTGGATAAAAGAACCGGATTGCCTACCGGAAATATCGGAGCGGCACTAAAGTGCGGGTCACCGGTCTGTGTGATTTTTTAGGGTGGTATCAACATGAAGTTTGTATGTTGGAATCGTTTAGATCGAGTTCACTTTAACAGGCCTCAATCAAAAATCCGAACGGAAAACGTACTATGGACCAAAACGAACTGATCGCCCATCTTGTAAAAAAGGGTTTGCTAAGGTCATCCAACGTAAGTGTGAGCCCGTTAAGCGGCGGAGTGTCCTCTGAGCTATTCTTATTGGATGATGGCGTCAACCGTTTTGTTCTAAAACGGGCCTTGCCAAAGCTGAAAGTGAAAGCCGATTGGTTTGCCGACGTAAAACGCAATCAGATTGAACAACGCTATCTAAAATATGTGTCCGTCTTTTTGCCTGAAGCAGTACCGAATATCTTGTACAGTAATGAAGAGCATCATTTTTTTTGCATGGAAATGCTTGAAAATGGATTGACCAACTGGAAAGGCCAGATGCTAGAAGGAAAAATTCATTCGGCCTATGCCAAAGCTGCCGGTAAAATCCTAGGGGTTATCCATAATAAATCGGGGGGGGACAGAGCGGTGGAAGATCAATTCGATACGCTGGCCAATTTTCAAGAATTACGTATCGAACCCTATTTGATCCATACCGGGGAGCAGCATCCCGCTTTGGCCTTGTATTTTAATCGGGAAGTAGAACGGTTGGCAACCGTAAAACAATGCTTGGTCCATGGGGATTTTAGCCCTAAGAATATATTGGTAAGTCCGGAACGCCTTGTAATACTGGACTGTGAGGCTGCTTGGTACGGAGATCCGGTTTTCGATGTGGCCTTCCTGTTAAATCATTTTATGCTGAAAGCCCTCTACCTGCCCCAAAAAGCGGATGAATTTGTGAACTTGTCCTCAACGGCATTTGAGGCTTACAGAATACACGCTAAAAACTTGGTCGATGCATCCTTTGAAAAAAGATTGGTCAAGTTGCTTCTCCTATTGATGCTGGCGCGTGTTGATGGTAAATCGCCCGTTGAATATTTTAATGCCACACAAAAGCAAAAAGTTCGGAATTTTGTGTATGAAGAGCTGCCTAACAACATATCCTATGAAGCAGTAAACGCAAGTTGGTTGGAAACCGTTCAATTATAATATTGATATTGAAAAGTTATGAAAATCAAAGAAATAGATGCGTATCAGATCTACGATTCGAGGGGATATCCCACCCTAGAGGTCGAAGTTATATTGGAGAACGGCACAAAAGGGTATGGATTGGTCCCCTCGGGTGCTTCTACCGGACAATTTGAGGCCCTGGAACTAAGGGATAACGACAAGGATTCATTTAAGGGAAAATCGGTGTTCAAGGCGATATCCAACGTAAAAACAGACATAGCTTCCGCACTGATCGGCGAATCGGTATTTGGCCAAAACCAGATTGATAGGAAAATGATCGAACTGGATGCTACCGAAAATAAATCGCGTTGGGGTGCCAATGCCATTCTTGGCGTATCGATGGCCGTGGCAACCGCTGCCGCGAACGCAAAAGGTGTTCCCCTGTATGAATATTTGGGCGAGGGAAAAGGCAATTTGATTCCCTTGAACGAAATTCAAATTCTTGGTGGCGG
>NZ_JBGTHY010000255.1:0-3106 GCF_041745955.1 Pricia sp. | reverse complement strand
GGTTGCAAATTTAATACAATTCTGTAAAATGCAAAGAAAAAGCAAGGGAAAAATATCAGTAACAACGACTCGAAAAGTTGTAAGACTCTAAGTAGCTTTTATAAGTTTCTAGCCTAGACTTGTCAGGTTTACCAGTAACGTAATTTTGCCTGTTAGATTGAAACCGATACAAAATTCAACAAACCTTTGACAGGTCTATTCGCATCATGAACTAGCCTTTTTATCCCGCGTCAATAATCTTTTGATCTCGTTCAGCTTCATCAGTGCCTCAACTGGCGTTAAGGTGTTAATATCCAAATGGGTAATCTCCTCCTTGATCTGTTCCAAAAGCGGGTCGTCGAGGTTGAAAAAGCTAAGCTGCATCTCGTTCTGTGCCGATTTCAAAGTGTCGGTCAGTTCTTCGTTGGAATGCGATTTTTCTAGTTTTTTCAAGATTTTATTGGCCTTGTGAATCACCTGTTGTGGCATTCCGGCCATTTTCGCTACATGGATGCCGAAACTGTGCTCACTGCCACCTGCCGTTAGTTTTCGAAGAAAAAGTACGTTGTCTTTCAATTCCTTGACGGAGACATTGAAATTTTTGATGCGCTCAAAGGTTTCGCCCATCTCGTTCAGCTCATGATAATGGGTAGCGAACAGGGTTTTGGCACGCGCTGGGTGTTCGTGCAGGTATTCCGAGATCGCCCAGGCTATCGATATGCCGTCGTATGTGCTGGTACCACGCCCGATTTCATCTAAAAGCACTAAACTTCGCTCGGAGAGATTGTTCAAGATCGAGGCCGTCTCGTTCATTTCGACCATAAAGGTCGATTCACCCATCGAAATGTTATCACTGGCCCCAACCCGGGTAAAGATTTTATCGACATAGCCGATTTTGGCGGATTCGGCGGGAATAAAACTGCCCATCTGTGCCAAAAGTACGATCAGGGCGGTCTGGCGAAGAATAGCGGATTTACCGCTCATGTTCGGCCCGGTAATCATAATGATCTGTTGCTGGTTACGGTTTAGCGTCAAGTCGTTGGCGATATAGACCTCGCCCAAGGGCAGCTGCTTTTCAATGACCGGGTGTCGCCCGTTCTTGATCATAATATCAGTGGAATCGTCGATTACGGGTTCGACATAGTTGTTTTCTTTCGCTAGTTGCGCAAACCCGCAGAGGCAATCGAGCCGTGCAATATGCTGGGCATTGTTCTGAACGGGTGCGATGTACTCCTGCATCCAGACGGTCAATTGCGAGAAAAGTTGTTGTTCCAAACTGAGAATGCGCTCTTCGGCACCCAATATTTTAGCCTCGTATTCCTTAAGCTCCTCGGTGATATAGCGTTCGGCATTGACCAAGGTCTGTTTGCGCGTCCATTCTTGAGGCACCCTGTCTTTATGGGTATTGCGCACTTCTATATAATATCCGAAAACGTTATTGGAGGCTATTTTTAGGGAAGATATGCCCGTGCGCTTGGTTTCGCGGGCAAGCATTTTATCTAAATAGGTCTTTCCCGAAAAGGCGAGGTTTCGGAGCTCATCGAGTTCGTCGGAATAGCCATCGGCAATGGTTTTACCCTTCAAAAGGTTCACCGGCGCTTCTTCACAAAGCATTTCCTTGATCTTGTTCCGAAGCGTATCGCAGGAATCTAGCTGATTGGCAATAGTCTGTAACGCCTTGTTTTCAACTTGGGAAGTCAGTTGTTTTATAGGGATGATAGCTTCCAGTGAATTTTTCAGTTGAATGGTTTCCTTTGGATTGATTTTTCCCGTGGCAACTTTGGATATCAGCCGTTCGAGATCCCCCATTTGCTTCATTGCATGCTGCAATTTTTGTAGGATTGCCCCATCCTTGGATAAATGGGATACCACTTGATGCCGCATCCGTATTTTTTCGACATTCCTTAACGGAAGCGCCAACCATCTTTTCAGCATCCTCCCGCCCATGGGCGAAATGGTCCGGTCGATGATATCAAGCAGGGTTACCGCATTTTGGTTGTTGGAGTGGTAGAGCTCAAGGTTTCTGGTGGTGAACCGGTCCATCCAAATATAGTCTTCCTCGGCGATGCGTTGCAAGCTGCTAATGTGCTGTAACCTTCGGTGCTGGGTTTCGGACAGATAATGTAATACCACCCCGGAGGCTATGATGCCATGGTTCAAATGGTCGACCCCGAAACCTTTGAGCGTACGGGTTTTGAAATGATTGGTCAGGGTTTCTAGGGCATAGTCTTCTTGAAACACCCAATCTTCCATATAAAAGGTGTGGAACCGGTTACCAAAAACTTCGGCAAACTCTTTTTTATGGGTCTTGGCCACCAACACCTCGTTAGGGGCAAAATTCTGCAACAGTTTATCGATCTGTTCCTCGGTACCTTCGGAGGTCAAAAATTCACCGGTGGAAATATCGACAAACGACACTCCCAATAATTTTCGCCCAAAATGTACAGCGCACAAAAAGTTGTTGGATTTGGTATCAAGGATGTCGTCGTTCATGGCGACCCCAGGCGTTACCAGTTCTGTAACCCCCCGCTTTACGATGGTCTTGGTCGCCTTCGGGTCTTCAAGCTGGTCGCAGATGGCGACCCGATGCCCGGCCTTGACCAGTTTTGGTAAATAGGTGTTCAACGAGTGGTGTGGAAACCCTGCCAATTCGGTGCGGTCGCCCCCATTGTTCCTATGCGTGAGGATAATCCCCAAAATACGGGAGGCCTTTACCGCGTCTTCCCCAAACGTCTCGTAAAAATCGCCCACCCGAAATAGCAACAGCGCATCAGGATATTTGGTCTTGATGGTATTGTACTGCTTCATCAAAGGGGTTATCTTCCTTATTTTTTTCGATGCGGCCAAAGCGGATTTTTTATCGGAATATTTTGTTTTTTCTCACTACCAAAACGAATGTACTATTTTTGCCTTGGAAACCTGACCCTTGTTGATATTTGATGATAACATTTTAAATACTGAAACCGTCAATGCGAAAACTAAAGAACGAAGAACTCGACCGACTGGATGTCGACAGTTTTAGGCAGGCCAAAAAAACACCCGTCGTTATCATACTGGACAATATCCGCAGCCTGAACAACATCGGTTCGGTATTCCGCACCGCGGATGCTTTTTTGATCGAAAAAAT
>NZ_JBGTHY010000254.1:0-9614 GCF_041745955.1 Pricia sp. | reverse complement strand
ATAAACGCCTTTGGGCAGATAGTCGAAGAAGAAATTGGTACTGGCATCTTTGGTGCTTTCGTAATAGCCAAGTCCGTCTTGCCATTTGTATTGCGAGAGCACGGTAATGGGTTCGAAACCTGCCGCGCGCATGTCTTTCATGTGTAGGAATTCCATATCACGGTCGGCGCGTAGCTCGATGCGTACTCGGACCAGGTCGCCCACTTTCAAATCGGTTATTTTAGTGATTTCGGAAATTTCCTCCCCGGTATCGGTATTCTTTTTCAGGAAAAGTTTTTTCTGGAGTTTCAAAGGGGTCTCTGCGGATGTTATTTTGTCCATATCCTCAAAATATTGCCAGTATAGGGCGCCCCAAGCGATACCCTCTCCCTTTTTGCTGATCTGCACTTCGGCCATTTTGGGCTTGATTTCGTGGGTATCCCACGATGTTTTGTAATAACCGGTACCCGCTTCGACCTTGACATTTTCAAGTTGCGATGGTTCGATTTTCTCCCCGCCGACCCACACATCAACGGCGTCGGTGACGGATAGCCAATCGCTGCCTTGCAGCAGCAGCGCATAGACTGCTTCGGTGGTGGCTTTGGTCGTGCTCCATTGATCGGTCTGTTTGTTTTTTAACAACCAAACTTTTAGCTTGTCGATGGTTTTGGTGTCGTTTTGTATTTCCCCGAAAGCCTCGATCATCAAGGCCTGGGTTTCGATGGGGGCTTCGTACCAATACCAAGAGGATGTATTTTCTTTCCAATACATGCCCAATTCATCGGAAGTAATACTGTTCTCTTTTAATGCCCGTAGTATTTTGTTCGATATGCCGGAATCGTTCATACGATGTAAGGCCAAGGCCAGCATTCCCTTGGGATACAGACCCTTTTTGGTCCAATATTTTTGCGCTTGACCTTTGTAGTAATCCTTGATGGTATCTACTTTTTTGGAGGTTTTGATATCGGGGAAGAAACTCCGCATGTAGAGATAGTGGATTTGGGTCCGGCTCAGATGGTCTTCGTCGATATCGGAAGTATGACCTTTCATGTACTCATATTCGGCTACAAATTCGGCATCTAGGTAGGCTATGGCGTTTTTCAGCATTTCTGCCGATTCGGGATTTCGACCACGCTCAGCCTTTGAGCCACTTGCCGAAGTGCGATCACCGGGTTTGCCTACCATTAAGCTAGGCGCTGCCGAAGTGAGTTTTTCGAGATGCCCCATTCCGGTAACGATATGTTGCGTAATAAACCGATTATCCATCCCGCCATTGAACCAGGCCCAGCCTCCCGAGGGATTTTGGTTGTTCTTCAGCCTGTTCAGTGCGTTGGCCCGCTCGTTTTTCATTTTGTCCAAGTTGAACAACAGGGCGACACGTATTTTCTGCTCGGTTTCAGATTGGGCGTCACGGAGCCAAGGGGTTTCCTGGATCAATAAAGATTTCAGTTCCTCGTTTTTTTCCAAGTTACTAAGTAGGGCGTCGGAATTTGCCCATTGCTTAAAGACTTCCTGAATACGTGGATTGTTATTGGCGATATGGGTTGCCAGGGAATTTGCATAGTAACGCGCAAAGGTCTGCTCGTTGCAGTCGTACGGATATTCCATCAAATAGGGTAGGGCCTGTACGGCATACCAAGCGGGATTGGAGGTGATTTCCAAGGTCAACTTATGGTTCTTTAGGGTAGTCGAAGTATTCTCCTTTAATTTATCCAAAGTAAAAGTCTTCGTCTGATCGCTGCAAACCCACATCGGCAAGGATTCGGTTACTAATATCCGATTGGTCAACACCGGAAGCAGATTTTGTTCCCCATCGCTGAAATCCCCGGCCTTGGCGATGATTTTGTACTGAACTGCTTGAATGCCATCGGGAATTTTCAAACGCCAGGAGACTTGGGTGTTATTTAGTGAATCAACTTTAAAGCGAATTTCACCTAAGCCCCCTCCGCCTGGGGCACTTCCGGCCCCACCCGCCTGCGGCATCTCCCCCACGGGGGGAGAAATTAATAGTTCTTTTGAAACATCTTCATTGGTTACCGCATCCGTCAGCACCAGTTTCGCTTCCCCGGAAAGTTGCTTTTCCGTTAGGTTGGCAATTTTGGTGCTGATGCTGATTTCATCGCCTTCCCGAAGAAAGCGCGGGGCATTGGGAATGACCATCAGTTCTTTTTGGGTCACGGTTTCCAAAGTGGTTACGGCGCTTTCCAATGATTTTGTATGGGCCAAGAGTTGTAGTTTCCATTTGGTAAGGGCTTCCGGCGTGGTAAAATTGAAGGAGACGTTACCCTCGGCATCCGTTTTCAACTGGGGAAAGAAAAAGGCGGTTTCCTGTAGGTTTTTACGGATTTGCACATCGTTGAAATCGGTTTCCTTTTCTTCCTCCTTCGGTTTACTCTTGGTTTTTTCCGAGTCATCCCTTTTTTCTTCAGTATCGCCATAACCAATGGTGACCACCTCATTTAAAGCGCCTTTATCAGCTTCCATTTCCATGGTTACCGCCGACATCGGTGCAGCCCTTTTCATCATCCTGTTTTCAGTTCGATATCCAAAAAACAATCCGAACCAATCGAAAGAATCATAATATTGGGGCGTAAAAATGTACCTATCATTATCCAAATACGTTCGGAATGAGGCGACTCCAAAACTTTGGCTCGCGTAAGTATATAGGTTGGAATAATAGGTGGTCCGCATCAACGGATCGAAAAGCCAGACATGGTCGCGAAAAGCATCCAAAGAGGCATCGTACATACTGGCCAAAATTTCAGCTGATACTTTATCGCCTTTAGGTCCCTTGATGGTAAAGGCCCAGGTTTCATCGGTACCCGGTGCCAACTTATCGCGAAAGGTCAGGGTCTCGATTTTAAGGTCCGTTTTTGGGTAGGGCACTGCAATAGGCAGGGAACCGGATTTAAAAGTAGTATAGGCCGAAAAGCTGTAGTTGATGGCAAAGCCGCCTAGATCGTCCGGGGTAACCGGAACGGAGAAGGAGGTTGTATTGTCGCTCAAGCGAACGATATGGGTATCCACTATTTTTTTGTCCTTTTCAACAAAAACCGAAACGGTAAGGTATTCGGATGCCGAACCAATTTTGACCTCGACCTTATCCCCAATGGCATAGGTTTTTTTATCGGTCGTAATCTCAAAAAGCTGGTTGTCCGCCAGTTTGTTATCGGAATCACTGTATAAGGTCGTTTGCGCCAAGGCCTTAACCTCTTGTCCGACGGTATCGGTCGTCATCAGTTCGATGACATACTTTCCGGAATCCCATTTTTTCGAAATTTCTAGCGGTACTGTTGTGGATTTTCCAGTATTGAATTCTTTCTCCCAGACCAATTTTCCTTTTTCCCAAGTGGTCGGGTCGTCTTCATTGGCAAAGGCTTCATGCGGAAAGCGTTTTTTAAAGTCCGTTTTCTCCCAATTCGTATAATCGGGAGCCGCCCAAGGTCTGGGGCGCAGCACATGATCAGGCGCTTGCAGCTTGTACATTTTGAGCGTACCGCGGGCGTCCACGGCCTGACCGTTGAGGTTGGTCGTGGCAATCGTAAGGGTATCCGTTTTTTTATTTTTGTCCAACCGGTCGGAAATTAGGATGCTAGCGGTGAGGGCATGGTAGCCTACGGAAACTATAGTTGTTGCGGAATGGGTCTCCCCATTAATATCGGTTACATCTGCGGTTACCTCATACTGGAATGTCGGTAGGTTTTCTTTGGATAAACTAGTATCGGGCAATGCCTTAAAATCGATTTCGTAGTTGCCGGAAGCGTCTGTTAGCGTCTCGCCATGGGCGATTTCTTGGGGCGTACGGTTAAAATACGGGTAATACCAATAATACCATCTCGGGAAATAGACCACTCTCTTGACCCTATAGTTGACCTTGGCATCGCTGATAGAGCTTCCGGCATAGGCGGTGGCGGAACCCTTGACGGTAATACTGTCGTTTACACGGAAGGTTTCGGTTATCGGGCTGAACGAAGTCTCGAATTTAGGACGTTTGTATTCCTCGACGGAAAATTGGGTGTATCCGTTAAGCACCACTTTCTTTGAACTTGCCTGCAATGAAAAATCCCCTGTCAATCCGGTACCTGGCAGAATGAATTCCCCCGAAAACGACCCATACTCATTGGTCTTGTATTGCTGTATGCCAACGGTTTGTCCATTGGCATCCTTAAGTTCCATCTGCACGTCGGTATTTTCGAGGATGCTCGATTTCCCTTGGTTATTTTGCAGGGCTATCCCTTTAAAATATAAGGGTTGGCCCGGTCTGTAGATACTGCGATCTGTAAAGAGAAAACAGGAATAGTCGGTATACTGTGGATTTGAGTCGTGCTTGGCATTTATATAATAGGGACCGAAATGCGCCCGTTCATTTTTATCGGCGACAAGTATATTGACATCATGCCAATATTCGTTGGATAATGGGATGTTGACGAACCCATTTTTATCGGCCACCATTGTCGTGCCCGAATTCAACGTGTTGCCGTTTTTGCGGTAGTTAAATTGCAATTCCGCTCCAGAAATAGGATGGCCATCTTGCCTGTCCACGACCTGAAATTTGTAAGCATCCGACGTCTGTGTGGCTACTAATGCCATATTGGTTACTTGAGCGGGACTAAAAGCAAAAGTTTTGTTCCCGGTGTTTTTTACATCCTTCGCGAGCGGGGCCGCCAAGATGATGTACTGTCCGTTTTCCAATGCGGGAAGCAGCACCTCGATACCGTGTTGTTGATAATCGCTTTCATTTTTTAAAGTGGCTTCCCAGGTTTTCGCAACTGATAATTTGTGTAGAAATTCAAATTGTTCGGGCTGGCGATAAAGCCCGTTAAGCTGCTTGAGTTGCTTTTGTGATATTTTGAGAGCGCTGAGCTCTATGGCTTCGATATTTTTATAGTTGACCAGAAGCCGGGCATCGGTATGTATGGGGATGAAATTTTCTGTGGTTAGCTGAAGGTCGGTGGCCAAAATTTTGGATTTTAAGGCCTTGCATTTCTCCGCCCCACGGCTATCGGGAAATCGGGCGATAATGGCATCGCAGAGTTCGATGGCCTCTTTTGGCGCCCATCGGTTATCCTCATCGGTTTTTGGGGAATACGCATTGCCCTGTTTTACATACAGCTGGGCGATTTCATAGGTATATAAAGCGGATACCTCGTGCTGCTTAAAGTTCTCGGCCGAATTTTGGAGTACTTCAAGATAGAGGTCATCTTTGTTCGGGAATACGGCGTTTTGGTGGATGAACCCCAAACGCTCGATATCCACATCGACAAGGGCATCTAGTTTCGGCTCGGGAAAATGTAATTTCAAAAGTTCTTGATATACCATCAGTGCTTTCGATTGCAGGGAAGTCGGGTCTTGGGTATCTATTTTTCGCTGGGTAAACTCATAGGCTTCGCACAAAATTCCGGGATCGGTGATCTCGAACTGGTCCGCCGGGCGTGTGATATTGTTTTCATCCGTCTTATAAAAGTCCAGCGCCGTATGGGCCAATACATCGAATAGTGTTGGGCGGTAAATTTCGGAGCCGGACTGATTGTTCAGGATTTCCTTAAACTCTTCCAGCCCTGTTTTTTGAAGCCCTTCCTTATTCTTCAAGGATGCCTTAAAACGGCTACTGATTTCATGGAAAAGCGTAGTTAGGTCCCAAGTACGAAAATCTACGGAATCTACTTTGGATGCTGTTTTGCTACGGTCATAAAATTGATAGCGGTTTTGTTGGAAGTACTGCCAATAGAGGTTTGCCAAATAGCTTTCCAATACATTTTTGGTAGGGAATTCCGCTTTCTCGATTTCCGATCTGAATGCATTGACGATGTTCAGTTGCGCATCCTCTTCCAAGGTCAGTGCATATTTTGAGGTATACAGTAAGGTCTTGATGATCTGTTCGGAATTCTTTTCCTTCTTGGCCTTTTCAGAAATGGCCTGAACCTGTTTTAAGGCGGATGTGGTCAAGTCGTCGTTTTCGAGTTGCCCGACCTTTTTCCAAAGTACATCGTATGAATCATCTGGATTTTGCGCATGCCCCATAGTCACTGTCAGGATTAGGATTTGTAGGATGGATATGATTTTAGGATGTTTCATGTTTTGCTTATAGCATTAAAATTACGCAACTAATATTTACAAAAGCTATGCCATGGACAAGTAGTAATTAGGGATAGGGGGTTTTTAGTGAGGGAAGGCAGTCTTTATTGGATGAATTGGAAAGCTAAGGATTTTGATTTTTTACCAAAGTGAAATGGGATAAAAAAGTTAAAGGCTCCCCTTTTGAGAAAAAAAAGGAAAGAGCCTAAAAAAAATAAAAAATCACAGCGATTTCAACAAGCCCCCATCAATGGGAATCTGCGTCCCAGTAATATAACCGGCCTGATCCGAAGCCAAAAACGCCGCTAAATATCCAAATTCCTTAGGGTCTCCGATACGTTTTACGGGTACTTTCGCCTCCATATCCGAACGGACATCCTCATGGGAAATGCCTTGCTGTTCCGCCTTTTTGGCGTTGAGCTGGTGAATCCGATCCGTATCGAAATAGCCGGTCAGGATGCTGTTTACCGTAATGTTATGTTCGCCCACATCGCTGGCCAACGATTTGGCCCAAGTTACCACGGCCGCCCGGATGGTGTTCGATAAGGCCAGATACGACAAAGGTTCTTTTACGGAAACCGAGGCGGCATTGATGATACGGCCCCATTTGTTTTTCATCATGTGTTTTAAGGCCAGTTCCGTAGTGAAAACAACCGTCTTAAAGAGCAGGTCAAAGGCTTCCTGATACTCGGGTACTTGTTTCTCCAACGTATTTCCGGCAGCCGGACCTTGTGTATTGTTGACAAGAATATCCGCCGAATTGCTTTCAAAGTAGTTCGATATTATTTTTTTGTATCCATCGAAATCCGAAAAGTTCACGACCAAATAGTGATGCGTCTGTCCCTGATCGGTGGGAAGTCCTGCCACAATGGACTTCAATTTAGCCTCACTGTGCGACATCAGTGTGACGCTGGCACCACTTTCCGCTAGCTGAATTGCGACGGCCTTACCGATGCCGCCGCTGCTACCACCGACTAGGGCTGTTTTTCCTTTTAGGGTTATATGCATCTTTTTAGATTTTTACTTGTATTCTTCCCTCACCGGACTAAAAACATCCATCAACTTACATGGCGTCAATGCTTTTCCGCTGTGCTTTTTGTAGGGTGCAATTACGACTAAATCGCCCTGATGATACACCTTGGTGTCGCCATCCAAAGTAAGCTCGAAATTACCTTCGATAACATGCATTACCTGCTCGTTCATGTGGGCATGATCATGCACTTCTGCACCTTCTTCGACTTCCCAGAAGACGAGGCTCATATTTTCGGTATGTACCAGTTTGCCGTGGAGCCCGGGCATGATTTCTTTGGAAGGGATGGTGGAGAGGTTTAGATACATTTCTGGTCGGTTTATTGTGAGATTTTGG
Source organism: Pricia sp. (assembly GCF_041745955.1). Taxonomy (NCBI): domain Bacteria; kingdom Pseudomonadati; phylum Bacteroidota; class Flavobacteriia; order Flavobacteriales; family Flavobacteriaceae; genus Pricia; species Pricia sp. Next base: position 2,194 of record NZ_JBGTHY010000254.1, on the reverse strand, counting down.
TGCGTAGAAGTATCTTTTCGGCTTCTTTGAAAATAGTATCTTCGATTTTTAATACTATGGTTTTCATTTTGAATGGATTTAGTAATTTGAATGGATTTAGTAAGTTATAAAGGTAAAATAAATAACAGGAATGAGTTGTCCTTTTTTCCTTCTCCTTTTTCTTGTTTCTTATCTTTGGCCAAAGTCCACAGAAAATGCAAATCCACTTTATAGCCATCGGAGGTAGCGCGATGCACAATTTGGCCTTGGCCCTTGAGCATAAAGGCTACACCATCACCGGAAGCGATGACGTTATTTTTGAGCCTTCAAAAACGCGCTTGGCCGAAAAGGGATTACTTCCAGAAGAATTTGGATGGTTTCCCGCCAAGGTTCATGGGTCATTGGATGCCGTTATTTTGGGAATGCATGCCAAACCCGATAACCCCGAACTGTTGCGAGCGCAGGAATTGGGACTGAAAATCTATTCCTATCCTGAATTTCTCTACGAGCAGTCCAAAAACAAGACCCGGGTGGTTATTGGTGGCAGCCATGGTAAGACCACGATTACCTCGATGATTCTCCACGTGCTCGATTATCACGACCGCAATGTCGATTATATGGTCGGCGCCCAATTGGACGGATTCGACCGTATGGTGCACCTGACAGAAGAAAATGATTTTATGGTTTTGGAAGGGGACGAATACCTGTCCTCTCCCATCGATCGGCGTCCTAAATTCCACCTCTACAAACCCAATATCGCTCTGTTGAGCGGAATTGCCTGGGACCATATCAACGTGTTTCCGACCTTCGAAAATTATGTGGCCCAATTCCGGATTTTTGTGGATAGTATCGTCAAAGGGGGAAGTATCACCTATAATGAAGAAGACCCGGAAGTGAAAAAGCTGGTCGAAGCCTCCGAAAACGCCATCCGTAAATTGCCGTATGCAACACCTGAATATGCCGTCGAGAAAGGACAGACTCTTTTGGAAACACCCGAAGGCCCCATGCCCATTGAGGTCTTTGGTAGGCATAACCTGAGCAATCTCGCCGGCGCCAAATGGATCTGCCAGAACATGGGCGTCGACGAAGCGGACTTTTACGAAGCCATAGCCACCTTCACCGGAGCCTCGAAGCGTCTGGAGAAGTTGGCGGAAGGAAAAACAAGCATTGTCTATAAGGATTTTGCCCATTCTCCCAGTAAGGTGGCCGCGACCACGAAGGCAGTAAAAGAGCAATATCCCGAGAGAAAATTAATCGCCTGCCTTGAATTGCATACCTATAGTAGTTTTGAGCCAGAGTTTTTAAAGGGCTATAAAGGCGCTTTGGATACCGCCGATATTGCCGCGGTTTTCTATCTACCCGAATCCGTCGCTATAAAAAAACTGGATGCCGTTAGCCCCGAACAGATATCGGAAGCTTTTGAGCGCAAAGATTTGAAAATCTTTAGGGACGCCTCCGCCTTTAAGGATTTTGTTTTTAGACAGGGTTATGCTGATTCAGTTTTGCTGCTCATGAGTTCCGGTAATTATGGGGGATTGGATTTGGAGGAAGTCGGTGATTTAGTGAGCAGTAGCGGTAATGGATGGCAGTAAAAAAAGGTTTGTGTAATAACTCACCTACAATTAACGTTAACTATTACCAATCTACCATTGCGTTACAGCCCCATGCAACAAAACCAACCCTCTTTCTCCATAAAACACTGGTCCGACGACGATAAACCAAGGGAAAAACTGGTTCAAAAAGGAAAGTCCGCATTATCGGATGCTGAGCTGATTGCCATCCTTATCGGTTCGGGAAGCAGAAACGAAAGTGCCGTAGCCCTTTCCAAAAAGATATTGGCCTCGGTCAACAACAACCTTAACGAGCTTGGCAAATTATCCATAAAACAATTGACACAATTTCATGGTATCGGGCAAGCGAAAGCGGTTGGCATAATTGCCGGCCTTGAAATCGGACGGCGGAGAAGGGATGGGGAAGTCCTAAAAATTACCAAAATCAATAGTAGCCGTGATGCCTTTGACCTGCTACAGCCGCGGATCGGGGATTTGGAGCATGAAGAATTCTGGATACTCTACCTTAACAACGGAAATAAGGTCTTACATAGCGCCTTGCTCAGTAAAGGCGGACTCACCAGTACCCTTGTCGATGTGCGGATCGTCATGCGGCAAGCGCTCGAACTGGGTGCGGTAGCTTTAGTGCTGGCACACAACCACCC
>NZ_JBGTHY010000253.1:0-3230 GCF_041745955.1 Pricia sp. | reverse complement strand
CCAAATCACCGTTGGTGCGATCCAACGAAAACACCGAAACCGTATTTCCGCCAGCGTTCACGTTCAATAAATAGTCCCCGATGATCTTGATCGCCCCTTCGGTATCAAAATCCCCAAAGGCATCGCCTCCAGCGGCAATATTGGCGCCGCCAAGACTATTGGTGGAATAGGCGGTCTCATCGGATACCGAACCGTCTTCGTGTCTCGAGAACCGTACCACGTCATTGGTAGATTCGCCGTTCGTCGTAAGGTAAAGATATCCTGCGACAGGGCTTTCCTCCGGCTCCGGCTCCTGTGTTTCAGGATTTTCGGCATTTTCCTGTGTAACCGGTGGAACAATTTCGGTCTCTTCCGAACATCCTATAAAAACAAATGTTGCCCCGCAGAGCAAAAGTAAAAAGCACTTTTTCATAGCTTTGAAATTTAAATGGTTAAACAATTGTGTTTGATACCTGCACAACTAAATATGGTTCACTAAGTTTTGGGGTAAACTTGATGTAAATAACCTGTGGGTTAAAAGTACCCAAAGGGATTATAGATTTTAAGTGCGATTTTTCCCTAAGTGTTGTAGATTACTCCCGATTTGACAGCGCCAAGGTCTCTTTTTTAAATTTTACGGGACTCTGACCTTTGTTTTTCGTGAAGAACTTTGAAAAATGGCTTGCGTCGTTGAAGCCCAGTTCATAGGCAATTTCCTCAACGGTTTTGTTGGAGAACAACAGCAGCCTTCTTGCTTCCAACAGTAGGCGTTCGTTTATCACGGTCAACGGGGTTTTGTCACTGTATTTTGAAAAGGTGTTGTAAAGCGTCTTGGGAGATTTGTGAAGCAGCGGCGCATAATCGGAGACTTGATGGAAGTTTCTATACTGTTTCTCCACCAAAATATTGAACCGCCGGATCATATCGACCTGACTTTGGGATACATCCGACCCCATAAGCTTAGCTTTCGCCGATCGCGTCGATTTAATGATTAGGTGTTTGAGCATTATGCGAAGCATTTCCCCTTGGGTAGTATCACAATAACCGAATTCTTCCTTAAGTATATTATACGTATCCCTAAATGTATTTTTTCCCTTTTCGTCAAGATCGATGGTAACGGGCATGGAGGAACCATAGAACAAAAGGCCGTTGCAAGATACTTCATGATCGTTATCCCGTATACAATAAAACTCCCGGTTGAATATCAGGGCCGAGATTGCTTCTTGCCTCATGGGGATATCGATAAAATTAAGGGGAGTACAGAAAAGCACTTCATCCTTTTTAAGTATAAACGGACAGCCATCGAGGCTAAGGTCGGCTATGTCGTCCATAGCCCATATTATTTTATAAAGACCTTTCTGCTTCAATAAGGAACGACCTTGGGCACAAATAAAATCGGTCAGGTTAATATTGCTTTCTTCTAAAATATTTCGATAGATCAGGTTCATACTGGTAAATTGGTTAGAACGTGAATAATCAGTAGGAATTTTCATTGAAAAATTACAACTCAAAACCTTTAGCAACAACATTTATCTCATTTAAATCAAAATTTGGAGGTTTATTATTACATTTAATAAGCAGAAATCGATCTTTAGGACCGAATGATCCGGAGAATGAGGGGTTTTGAGATAAGGGTCAGCATTAATTTTAGTTATTTGCTTTATGGTTAAAAAAGATGGATGACGGATGACGGGTGGATGATGGATAACAAATGACAAAGTTTTACAATTTCCCTGTATTAAATGTACAAATATACCCTATGCGCTATATTCTTTGCTTACTGACCGTTATTAGTCTTACCTCTTGCAAATTGCAGAAAAACATGCCCGAATTCGCCAAAAACGTAGTAGTAGCCCATCGCGGTGCCTGGAAGGCCCAGAACCTTCCCGAAAATTCCATCGCCGCACTGAAGCAAGCCATCGCCCTAAAATGCACCGGCTCGGAATTCGATGTGCAGATGACGGTAGATGACGTTCTGGTAGTCAACCACGATGACATTTATGAAGGAATGTCGATAGCGGAAACATCCTATGACGATTTGGCCGTTCACAAACTTTCCAACGGTGAAAAACTGCCCACGTTGCGTGAATACATCCTAGCAGGATTGGATAATAACACTTCTACACGCCTGGTCTGCGAAATAAAGCCTGCCAAGACCAAAGAGCGCGGACAAAAAATGGCCGAAAAAACCATTGAACTGGTCAAAGAGCTGAACGCCGAAGCTATGACCGTCTATATCAGTTTCGAATACGAAATCTTGAAAAAAATCGAGGAATTGAACCCAAAGGCACAGACACAATATCTTGAAGCCAATAAATCGCCCGAAGAGTTGAAAGCCGACGGCATCGATGGCGCCGACTATCATTTTAAGGTGTTCAAAAAGCATCCGGAATGGATCGAAAGCGCCAAAAAAATCGGTATTGCGCTAAATGCATGGACCGTGAACGACCCTGTGGATATGGATTGGCTACTCGAGGAAGGCTTCGATTATATTACCACCAACGAACCGGAATTGTTGTTGGAAAAAACCGGAAAACCCTGAAGTACATCTGGGAAATAAGTGAAGACACAAGATTTTGCGTCTCTATGGCGACGTTGTTTTAATGATGCCCTGCGCCGCAATATACCCACCTGTCCACGCATTCTGAAAATTGAATCCGCCTGTTATGGCGTCTACATCGATCACTTCCCCTGCAAAATAAAGACCGGACAAAATTTTGCTTTCGAAGGTCTTGAAATCAATTTCCTTAAGGTTCACGCCGCCCGCGGTAACGAACTCCTCCTTAAATGTACTTTTGCCGTCGACCAGAAATTCGCCTTGGGTAAGTTGATGTGCCAGGCTTTCTAAATGCGCCTTGGTCACGTCCGCCCATTTTTCGGCCTCGTCAATGCCTGATGCCCTAACAAGATTCGTCCATAAACGCCTAGGAACATCTACTGCTTTAGTTCTCAACACGGTCTTTTTGGCCTCGATTTCCTTGATCTGCATGAGCAGACCGATAAGGCCCTCAACATTATATTCCGGTAGCCAGTTGATCCGTATCCGAAACCGGTACTTCATTTCGTTCAACAGTTTGGCGCCCCACGCGGACAGCTTCAAAATGGCCGGTCCGCTCATGCCCCAATGCGTAATCATCAAGGGTCCTTCCGAAGTCATTAAGGGTTTTTCCGCTTCTCGGCTTCGGAGCTTTATGGTGATTTTAGAATTAAACAGCCGCTGTTCGAGAACATGGACTTCTGCGTGGGTACTT
>NZ_JBGTHY010000252.1:0-3025 GCF_041745955.1 Pricia sp. | reverse complement strand
TATTGCATCTTCACGACCTCCGGATCCAAAAGATCAAGCATCTGATCATATTCATATTTTCCATCGAATTTGGTCTCGAATTCCACGGCATGATTATGGAAGGCGGCGACCATGCCCGCCCTTTTTATTTTTTCGCCCGCGGTATTCATAAAGCTACATTTCTCCCTTAATTCTTCCAAGCTTTCGGAATGCAATCCCCCCGAAGCCACAAAATGTTCGAGGCCCATTGCATTGGCGAATTCGATACGTTCATCCAGGTTTCCGTTCATCTCGTCCCAGGTAAAATGGCTGCTATTGCATTTCATTCCCGTATCGGTAATCATTTGCATCAGTTCTTGTCCCGAAAATTTTGCCAAAGGCTCAAAAGGACCCATATAGCCCTTGGGCGAGCACATTTCAACGTATTCATAGCCCATACCCTTCATTTTGTTCAAAGTACCCGTAAGGTCTTTGCCAATATCCTCCCGTAAAACGTAGGACTGAAATCCTATGGGCATGGTTACCAACCTGTTCGTGGTAGCCGCGAAAACTGATGTTGGCATATTCGATAATATACCTACTGAAGCCAAGGTCATCGTTCCTTGGGTTAAAAATTGTCTTCTTTTCATGTTGTTCTGTTTTTAAAAAAGATGTTAATATAGCTCTTTTGTTCCAATATCAGGTCAACTAGACCACCCTCGAACTTTCGGGGGCTAAAGACCAATGGGTTTTGTTTCGGACTGAAGGTCTGCAAAAGTTCAACCATGTGCCCAACGCCATACACATAGTATACTACGCAGGCATTTCGGGTAGTTCCCATCCATCCCTATAGGTATGTTTTATATATTCGGTTGCAGATTCCAAGGCGTTCAGCGTTACATGCTCGGTATTCCATTTGGGTACGCCGTTGACCATTTCGAAGCCACTGGTCTTGACCACCTTCATAGTTTCTTTCGCATCGATATTGGTGAACTGCATTTGCTCCCCGTCCCATTTCAGGATTTTGTTCAAGCCTTTGAGACGTATGGCAAGCACGCCCAATAACACCATCTCGTTGAAGGGGCCGGAATAGGCAAAATGGGCCGATCCCTGGACCCGGTTTTCGGGAGATTCCTTACAGGCCCGTATCCAATCCTGTTCATGGGGGCCATCGCTATAATCTACGGAGTTCGGAACCCTTCGTAAATATGGGGTGACCTCGGGGACCCGGCCCGAAAGTAATCTCGGGTTGAATCCGCCGCCACCACAGATCAGCGTATCCTTCGTACCGACGAAAATACATCCTCCGAGGCCATCGTTCATGAACGGCATACCGTCTTCGATCATCCCGGGGCGGTCGGGCAGAAATCCGCCATCGTACCAATGTACATCTACGGCCGGTAACTCTAGTTTTTCCATCTCCTCCCTGGCCGGAAATTGAAAGAGTACTTTCTCGGCCTGAGGTGCGCTTTCGGTATTGGCCGTTGTGGAGCTTCCCGAAATGGCCTCGGGGTATTTTAATTTCAGGGCGCGGTACACGGGATCCATGATGTGGCAGGCCATATCGCCGAATGCCCCGGTACCGAAATCCCAGAAACCGCGCCAGTTCCACGGGGTGTAGATTTCGTGATAGGGACGCATGGGCGCCGGCCCGATGAACAGGTCCCAGTCAAAGTTTTCGGGGATTTCCATTATTTCGGTGGGCCGTTCCAATCCCTGTGGCCAAATGGGGCGGTCGGTCCAAGTATGGGCTTCCGTCACCTCCCCGATTTCGCCGTTCCAGATCCATTCGCAAAGCTGGCGTACGCCGTCGCCGGAATTTCCCTGATTTCCCATTTGGGTAGCTACCGGGTGTTTTTCCGCCAGTTTGGTCAATAAGCGGGATTCGTAGACCGAGTGCGTCAGGGGTTTTTGGCAAAACACATGCTTGTTCATAGTCATTGCCGTGGCGGCCACGGTAGCATGGGTATGATCGGCCGTGGCCACCATTACGGCATCCATCGATTTGCCGAGTTCGTCGAACATCTTGCGCCAATCGAAATATTTTTTTGCCTTGGGAAAGGTATCGAAACAGCGCTGGCTATAGTTCCAGTCGATATCGCAGAGACCGATGATGTTTTCGGTATTCATGGCCATAAGGTTCGGCATGCCCTTGCCGCCCACGCCGATACCTACGATATTCAGTTTATCGCTGGGCGCCTTATGGCCCAATCCGCTGACGGCAAAGCTGGGCACGATGCTAATGCCCGCACCCACGATCATGGATTCTTTGATGAATTTTCTACGCGAATTGGTTTTTTGTTCCATGGGCACGGCGTTTTACAGACGAAGTCGAACCGCTTGCCATCGGGCGAACACTAGGGCACGTTCAAGGTACCTTGGCCCCCGGACATTTCCCAGAGCGTTCGAATGGCTTTTCCCGAGAACCAACGATTAGTCCATAAATGTAATAAAAAATAAGTATTCTTCGATACTTTATAAAATCCCATCATTAATTGGTGTAACCCAATAGTATGTTCATGAGCTTGTTCGGGTATTTTGGAGTTCGAGACCCACACCCTATATTTGATCCACATCCCAAACCTATTACTTCAATGAAAATTCAATACTGTGCAGATTATGGGGAAATGAGCCGATTATGCGGCGATGCGATCCTTTCCGGTCTAAGGGAAAATCCTAAGCAATTGATGTGTACCGCCACCGGAAATTCCCCGAAAGGGATGTACCGTCATTTAGCGGATGCCTATCTAAAGGAACCCAAAGTATTTGAAAGACTGCGGATACTAAAATTGGACGAATGGGGCGGTATTCCTTCCTCCGATCCAAATTCTTGTGAAACTTTTGTCCAGCAAAAAATACTGGAGCCCTTGCATATTTCCCCGGACCGGTATATCTCGTTTCAAAGCGATCCGGCTTCCCCACGGAAGGAATGCGAACGGATACAGCGGGAAATCGACCGTAACGGCCCGATCGATATCTGTATTTTAGGATTGGGGAAGAACGGCCACATCGGATTCAACGAACCGGCGAAAACGCTAACGCCTTTCTGCCACGTTGCGAAACTTTC
>NZ_JBGTHY010000251.1:0-9563 GCF_041745955.1 Pricia sp. | reverse complement strand
CCAGTTAGCAGAAGAATTCAGCCTAAATGCCGAGCAACTGGGCTTCATCAATTCAATGTGGTTCCTGGGATTTCCCATATCCATGATCGTTGGTGGACTCGTTTATCACACCGTCGGCCCAAAAAAAATTATGCAGTTCGCCTTTTTTGCCCATACTATTGGGATTATCCTGACTATCTATTCCGGTGGATATATCGGTTTGATCATTTCGACCTTTCTGATCGGATTAGGCAACGGTTGTACCGAGGCCGCCTGTAATCCAATGATTGCTGACAGTTATACCGGAAAAAGGATGAATACTTTGCTGAATAGATTTCATATGTGGTTTCCAGGGGGTATAGTTATCGGCGCCCTCCTTTCCGGATTTTTTTCGGAAGGATTTGATTTCGGTGGCGGTGTTGTTGGTGGAGGAATCAGTTGGGAAACCCAAATCTGGATCATTTTGATTCCTACCCTAATTTATGCCTATCTGTTCTGGGGTCAGAAATTTCCAAAACCTAGAGTGCAAGAAGCTTCTACGGTCACAGGCAATCTAAAAGCAATGGCAGCACCGCTTTTTATATTTATTTCCTTTTGTATGGCATTGACCGCCATTTCCGAATTCGTGCCCAACCAATGGGTCGTACTGATACTTTCAAAAAGCGGCGCGAACGCCTACTTGATCTTGGCCTTGATCAGTGGAATAATGGCAGTCGGACGGTATTTTGGCGGAGAATTTGTCCACCGTTTCGATCAGACTGGGGTATTATTGGGCTCGGCTGTTCTAACGGCCATCGGAATATTTTTATTGAGTACGTTAACAGGTTCGGCGGTCTATTTTGGAGCGGCAGTTTTTGCTTTGGGAATTTGCTATTTCTGGCCGAACATGATCGGGTTCGTAGCGGAAAAAATACCTAAAAGTGGGGCTTTGGGCATGTCGGTTGTAGGAGCTATCGGTATGTTTATGACTGGCAATATGCAGCCGATTTTCGGCGGCTGGGTCGATGCCGCCCGTGAAGAGGCCACTGCAATGGGTGTGACAGGCGATGCTATGGAACTGGCGACCGGACAGGCAACCCTCGAAAGAATGATTGCTTTTCCCGGATTACTAATCGTTCTTTTTACAATCCTTTGGTTCTGGATGCGCAATAAAAGAGCAAAAGACAAAGCCCAAGCCCAAACGGGTGCGGAAGGTACAGCGATGTAGAATTTTAGGAAATTTCTGGAATTAGGTCAGCGGTTCTCTTTTTTTGAGACCGCTTTTTTATGGCTATGCCATTAACAAGACCTTTTATTGCATCAAAATATGATGGTTTTGCGTTCATGCCAATACGCGTTTTATGCTAATTTTATCTTTGTAATAGAGAAGTGGAATTGAATCATTAACTTAAAACGATTATTATGAACAGTGATCAAATAGAAGGTAAATGGAAAAAAATCAAAGGTCAATTCAAGCAAAAATATGGCAAGCTGACCGATGATGATGTAACCTACAGCGAAGGAAAATTCGATGAAATGCTCGGTAATCTCCAAGAAAAGACAGGGAGGTCCAAAGAGCAATTGAAAGATGAGATAGATAAAATGTAATTTTTACATCCCCCGGAAAAATGCCCGCAATGTAAATTGTGGGCTTTTTTATGCACTATCCTTTTACTTTCTTCCAAACCTTTTTGAATCCCATCACGATGGGCAGGCAGGCAAACCCGACCACTAGCCCGGTCAAAAACTCCGCCACAATAGAAGGTAGGGCCTGAAGCCACTCATGGATAAAGTGTAGATTATGGACAAAGATACCGCCAGCAACCAAAATTAGGGCGATCGTTCCGATAACGGAAAGGCTTTTGACGACTTTCGGAAGCGCCATCACCAAAAAATGTCCGACTTTGTCCGAGAAACTATCCTCCTTTTCATTAAAGTCGATGAGCTTGGTTCCGAAATCGTCCATACGTACAATAAGGGCGACGATACCATACACTCCGACGGTCGCGATTAGGGCGATAATGGAAACGACGATAACTTGCGTCCAAATATCCTCCTTGACAACGGTTCCCAAAGCGATGATGACAATCTCTACGGAAAGGATAAAATCCGTTACGATGGCCGACTTTATCTTATCCTTTTCTATAGCCAAGATTTCCGCCTCTGACATATCCTTGGCTACCACTTTTACTTCATGCTCGTGGGGCACGATCCATTCATAAATTTTTTCAGCGCCCTCATACGCCAGATACAGCCCGCCAAGAATCAGGATTACAGTAACCGCCGGAGGATAAAAAGCACTTAACAAAAAAGCAAAAGGCAAAATTATCAGCTTGTTCAACATTGAGCCCTTGGTTATCGCCCAAAGCACGGGAATTTCACGGGCGGCCATGAAACCGGAGGCCTTTTCGGCGTTCACGGCCAAATCGTCCCCTAAAATACCGGCGGTCTTTTTGCCCGCGACCTTGGTCATGACGGCCACGTCATCCATCATACTTGCGATATCGTCAAGTAAAGCGAAAAATCCTGATGCCATTGGGTTTAAGGTTTGGGGTTTATTGCTACTACCAACAAAATAATGCGAAAGGTAGCGAATTCATCGTTGGTTTAAATTCAATAGTATCCTATTTTTAAAAATCTGTTTTTATACAGCTAAAACATACATCATCCGAGATAAAAAAATAAACGTATCGCTCTTATATTTATCGAAATAAAATTAAAAACCCATGAGCAAGAACAACTTATTTAACGAAGAAGCGAAAGCTAAAATTAAGGAACTGGCAGAAAATATCGACTTTGCGATGATGGAAACCCATTTGGGGGCGAAGCCTACTCATATCATTCCTATGAGTACCAAAGACGTCGATGAAGATGGATGCATTTGGTTCTTAAGCAACAAGAACAGTGAACATAATGGCCATATAGATGCCGATAATAGCATTCAACTGATCTATTCCAAACCTAGTGACATGGAGTTTATGACCGTTTTTGGCAACGCTTTCATTTCAACCGAACGACCGGTGCTTGAAAAGTACTACGGTAAATCAGACGATGCATGGTTCGAGGGTATCGACGATCCGAATCTGACCGCTATTAAAGTGATACCCAAAGATGCGCATTATTGGGATACCAAGAACGGCAAACTGGTAAGCCTCCTTAAAATGGGAATGGGTGCTTTAACGGGGGAAAAGCAGGATTTAGGCGAAGAGGGCAATCTGAAAATATAGCCTCCTATACTTGTTTTGGGTCATAAGGGGGACATCCTTTTATACCTAAAATCCCAATTTGGCCCCATCGCCATTTTAACATTTTGAGCCTCCATGAAAAAAATAAGGGAAATCGACGATTCGGCCATGTGCATCTCAAGAAAGAAACGCGGCAAAGGATATAGTTTTTATGACGAAAAAGGAAATTTGATCAAGGATAAAAAAGTCCTGAAACGCCTTCAGGGATTGGTAATACCCCCTATGTGGAAGGATGTTATGGTCTGCCGTTTCGACGACGGCCATATACAGGCCATCGGGCGTGACCCCAAAAATAGGAAGCAATACATATACCATTCCGTATATGAAAAACAGCAACAGGAGGCGAAATTCAAGAAAATGCTCGAATTTTCGGAACTGCTTCCTAAAATTCGTAAAAAAGCACATAAAGATCTAGATGCCAAAGGTTGGGGAAAAGATAAATTAGTGGCATTGATTATCTTGATATTGGACGAATACGGCATCCGAATAGGGAACAAGGAATACAAAAAACAGAACGAATCCTACGGGCTTACCACATTGCGCAGAAAACACCTTAGCATAGAAGATGACGAATTGTTGTTATCCTTTACGGGAAAAAGCCATCAGGAACAAGAGGTACATATCGATGACGAAATCTTGGTACCGTTCATCAAGGAAGTGGCCGACTTACCAGGCTATGAGATTTTTAAGTACAGCGATGATCAAAAGAACTCTCACGATGTTGACAGTGATGACGTTAACGAATATATTGCGGAATACATGGGTCCGGATTTTTCAAGCAAGGATTTCCGCACCTGGTCCGCCAACCGATTGGCGGTGGAATGTTATCCGTTGGCCTTGGAGGAACTGGAGGATGGTAGCAGAAAGAAGTTCAGTAATATCGTCATCAAAATGGTCGCCGCCGAATTAGGAAATACGCCGACCGTTTGTCGGGATTATTATGTACACCCTGCCTTGTTCCGCTCTATCGACGAAAAAACTTTGCCAAATCCGAATCCATTTAATGATTCCAAAAGCATTTCGGCACTTTCGGCCAGCGAGAAACTTGCCCGTAAGATTATTGAAGAGAGTTATTGATTATTAGAAGAGAGTTATTGATTATTAATTGTAGACTTTGAATCCGTTCTGATAAATAGTTTAATTTTATTATATCAAAAACACGGATGTTTATATATTTTCAATACATGGCTTTAAGGGTATATAAAATCAGTGGTAGAACCAAAAACTTCAACCTAGATCTTTTAACTTTTTTAGTCCCTAACTTGGGCTTTACGAGTGCTATTATATTTTAACCATTCACTAATAACTAAAAAAAATGAAAACAAGTATCAAAATTATCGCGGCAATAGTAGTACTATTTTGTGTTGCCTGCGGGGCCAAGAAAAGTACACAATCAAAAATGGAAAAAAATCAACAAGAGATGGCCGCCGAAGGTACCGATGAGAGCCAGGCTGGGACTATGGACGACGATTCCGTCGAAAACAACGATGAGATGGACAGCTCCACCAAAGCTGTACAGATGACCAACGGGTCCGGCGGTGGCAATTCCAATGTGAATATCAACGATGCCACTAAAACTCCCGTGACGGAGAAAACGGATAATTCCCAAATGTACTCGGAACTTCAGATGACCAACGACCAGATCCAAAGTTTTGAAAATGCCATGAAGGATTTCTCAACCCGACGCCAAAACACGGCCAGCGGTGAAATGATGGGCACGGTATCGGACGAAAGGGATAGACAATTGGAAAAAATTCTTTCCGAGGAACAATATTCCACCTACGAAACTTGGAAAAAGGACAATTAGCCTATTCCGGTCAAAGGACTACCTAGGGTCTTGCAGCGTTGAAATTGGGAAATTTTAGTGGAATTCGATATTACATTGAATCCTTAAACAAAGAGTAAAATTAGCGTCAGCAAAATGCCTGCCAACGAAAAATAAACGCCCTGTTTAAATACCGATGTTTTGGGAAGGAACATCCAAAAAGCGGACACCACAAAGAAAAGTAGCGACACCCCAAAGAAAATGTTCAACCAAAAAACGGGACTATTGGTTGTCGCCTTGTGCAGCTTTGTCATGTTATCAAGTACCAAGGGAAGCTTCTTTTCGGAATAGACAACGGCACCGCTAGCTGAGTTGTATTTCCCTTTTTCAAAATAAACGATATCGCCATCCGTTTTTAGGACTTTCAGGTCGGTTATATGGATTTCCTTGCCCAATTCCTTCGTGGTCAACTTTGGTTTTAACTCCCGTTCTTCCCGAACCTCCTGTTTTAAAAAATCGGTCTTTCGGAAAATCAAAACAATGCCGCTTAAAGCGTACATGGCCATAATACCCGCTAGAAAAAATCCCAAATAACGGTGGATAATCCGCATGTAGAAGCCGGTGGTCTTTCGCATTTCTTTGTGTTTAATTAGATTGATCAAAAATAATGGATTTGAAACAACTACCCGATTTTCTATCACAAATATTTCAAAATTGTTTCTGTCCCGAAAATTCCATCGCTTCGCCCTTGCCGAAGCCGAAGCTAAAAAGTCACAAGGCAATGGCGGGATTTAAAAACCGTCGCTTTTTCGATTGCATCGACCTAAAGCGAAATCCGATCAAATTTTGTTGACTGAATGGACTAATCTCGTATCTTGAACGGTATTTCAAAATGCGAAAGGCGCCTTCAACCAGATAACACCCTTAACGCTAAGCAATCGATGGAATTAGAAATCATTTTGATGTTTGCCGTGCTGCTTACCACTGTAGTGCTTTTTGCGTTCGAGGTATTTCCGGTAGATAAAATTGCCTTCTTTATCATCGTTTCCTTGGCATTACTGGGTTTGGTATCGCCCGAGGAAGCCATAAGCGGTTTTAGCAATAGCGCGACCATCGCAGTCTTGGCCCTGATGATCTTGGCCATAGCGATGGAAGAGAACGGGGTAATCAATTGGTTGACCTCGAGTATGGGAAAGATAAAATCCCTGCCGCTTCTTTTTATGGCCCCGATTTTTATGATAGTGACGGCGGGCATATCCGCATTTATAAGTACTACGGCCGTGGTCATCGTATTTATAAAGATCATCAATCGCCTTTCGGAAAAGTTCGATATTCCGCAATCCAAACTATTGCTACCCATTTCTTTTGCCGGTATTCTTGGCGGGTCGTGTACTTTGATGGGTACATCGACAAACCTTCTTGTCAATTCGGTCGCCAAGAATCTCGGTGCCGAAAAATTGGGATTCTTCGAATTCTCGTTGTTGGGACTTACTTTTTTGGCCATCTCCATCGTTTATCTAACCCTTGCCCTAAAATGGTTGCCCAGTGGTAAAAACAAAGACCTGAAAGAAGACTACGACATCGGTAGTTACACGACACAAATACGTATTAACGCGGAATCGAAATTGGTAGGCCAAAAAATCGAGGATACCTTCCTCTTCGACAATCCCGATATATCGTTATTAAAGCTGACGCGCCATTATCAAGAGCACAAATCCCCCGGCAAATATGTAACGCTTAAGGCGGACGATGAGTTGCTTTTGATGTGCGATCTTGAAAATTTGGCGCGCCTGAACGAATCGGAAGACCTTAATATTAGCGAGGAAAAATACTTGAAAGCTCCCACTTCCAAAACGGATGCAGGCGATAAAAAACCGCAATCCTCCGACATTGAGGAGCGAGTATTCGTGGAACTTTTGATGCTTCCCGGAGCATCGTTATTGGGAAAAACTTTAGGTAACCTACGGGATTTCATGTTGCAGGATGTCATTCCGCTAGCCATTAAAAAACGGAGGACGCGTATCAGAACGGATAACCGATTGGTGCGTAGCAGTGCCGATAAATTAGTTCTAAAACCTGGCGACCGCTTGTTGGTGGAAGCCGAAA
This sequence comes from Pricia sp., assembly GCF_041745955.1. Taxonomy (NCBI): domain Bacteria; kingdom Pseudomonadati; phylum Bacteroidota; class Flavobacteriia; order Flavobacteriales; family Flavobacteriaceae; genus Pricia; species Pricia sp. Next base: position 2,489 of record NZ_JBGTHY010000251.1, on the reverse strand, counting down.
AACAGCACCTGAGTTCATTGAATGCCATTGAAAATGTGGTGATACTTCAAGAATTCGAGGGTACGACCGGAGCGTCAGAATTCAAACGGTATTTTTCGCTTTCCGTACTGGTTCTGGTCATCGTTATGGCGGCCACAGGGCTACTTTCCATTATGGTCAGTGCCCTAACTGGAGTTTGCTTGCTATTGGTGACCGGAAACCTCGACCTTACCACAGTATACAAAAAAATCAACTGGCAAATCTTCTTTCTATTGGCCGGTATGATTCCCTTGGGCTTTGCCATGAACAATACCGGCGCGGATATGTGGATTTCAGAGCAGCTTTTGGGTTTTTTATCGGGCCGACCGAACTGGGTCGTCACCGGAACCCTGTTTTTGGTAACCATGCTCATGAGCGGGGTGGTCAGCAACAATGCCACGGCCATCATCATGACCCCTATCGCTATTTCTGTAGCACAAGGCCTTGAACTTGATTTCAAACCTTTTTTACTTGCGGTGATGTTCGCCGCTAATTTTAGCTTTTTTACCCCTGTGGGATATCAAACGAATACCCTCATATACGGAATAGGCAATTATAAGTTCAAACACTTTCTTGTAATCGGTGGCATTCTTTCCCTATTGCTATGGGTGGTGGCTACCTTTTTACTCACCCAAATGCTCTAAGCTATGAATGCTGACCAAACCCCTTCTCAAAATACTAAAATAGATACTAACCTACCGCAGGCAGGATTTAGCTATAATCGAAAAATTATAACCCCTTAATATCACCGAAACTGGCACATAGCAAACAAAATATTAAGCAGAAAACGAAAAAAAATAGGTGACGAAAAACCGTATCTAAATGAGAATGCAGTCAAAAATTGGTTCAATAAGAATCAACAAAAAGATGGCTTACACCTAATTTTAAAGCATAGTCAACCTGAACCTCAGGCGTGAAATTAAGGGTGCCGCAGATTTTGACCAAAGTGGTTCTTTTGTGGGAACCGTTCACCGTGCCTGGCTGGACCTTACTTATCAAAATGCCGGTCGTCGAAAATACCTCGGAATAAGTTATAAACGGTGATACAGATTGGCTCGTCGAAATCTTAAAAGCTTTTTCAAATACTATACTTATGGACAAAAAAGAAACTGACAACGATGCTGAATTTGTGAAAGAGGAGCATGAAAGCAAAAGAAATTACATCTTTCAAAAAAATAACATTACCAAAATAGCGGTCGTTATCGTAGCGGTATTTTTAATTATAATCGTTATTGGACTGGTCATATCGGGTACATCCTTTTTTCAATTCTAGCCTATCTGGAGTAGCGCTTTTCCTAAGCATAAAAGTAAAAAGAGCTTGTAATTAGAGTAATCATTCTAATTCAAGCTCTCTTTGCAATCCTTCTTCATCCTGATTAAACAGGATTATAAGGAAAATCGTACCGATTTTATTTCTTCTTCTTTGTATTTACAAAACCTATAGGCTGTAATAAGACCTCCATTTTAGCTATATTAAGACCGGGGTTCTCAGCGGTTCCCTCATCTCCAAGGTCACTGATATCAACACCTGGTGTACCACGTGGTAAATCATAGGATTCCCCAACAGAGGAAGAACCATAGCCTAAATCTCTCATGGACCCTGCAGTGATTCGGCTTAGTGGGTTCTCGCCCAAATTCAAAAAGCCGGTCATCAGTTCATTGTTAAGAGCGGATTCGCGCCAGTGTCCCAGTGCGGTTCCCGGGCCACCCATATTCTCAACAGGCAATTCATCAGTTCCGCCCTCGGCATTCCAAAAAACATTGGCTTTCCTTCCGAGAAAATAGGGATCGGTGTTGACCGCACCTATAAGGGTTCTATCAAAGCCGAACGGTTCTACATTCCAGAGCGTACCTACGCCTAAAACATGACCCATTTCATGTACGATTACCTCTTCGAACAAATCTAATTCTTCTAGAAAGTCCAAGTCGTCCACATCAAAGAACATAATCCCTGATAATGTCAAGAAATCATCGGTGCGCACGAATGCCGGCCCAGCTTGACCAAGAATTTGTCCCGGCCCATCGATCGGTGCCAATGCAACCTCGATAACAATGTCGTCAATAGTACCTTCAATGTCCGGGAACCCGACGAACGCAGAAGGAATAGGACCTTCAACGGATGGGACATCCTTGATAATAATCCGTTCCCATCTCGCGGCGGCTGCCTCAAAAACTTCTACCTGCCTATCGGTAGGTGGTAATAGGTACTTTAAGGTTATATTAAAACGCCCACGATCTACTCCGGCAGCACTAGTAGTCTTCAAAGTTGTAGTGCCCAAGTCATCGATTATGATAGGTTCGGTAGGATGCGCCTTCAAGGCGATTGCAGGTTCTTGTGCGTCGGAAACGATCGGAGCTGTCGATTCCAAAGGTTCTTCTGAGCATGAAGTAAAAAGTAAAGCGCTGATGATACATCCGAACGCCAATAGCCGTCCTGATCTTTGAATAGTGTTCTTCATAATTATTGATAA
>NZ_JBGTHY010000250.1:0-1958 GCF_041745955.1 Pricia sp. | reverse complement strand
AAGTCGCTGCATCATATGGTTCAGCGCATCGATACCTTCCAAATTAATGCCTAAATCATTATACAGGCGGTCAAAGCGTTCGATTACGGGGATTTCTTCATCCAATATATAGACTTCTGTCTCGATTTGCCGGCATTTTATGAGTCCAAATTCGCTTAGGGCGTCGATAAAGGCATTCGGTATGTGCGTTGTCTCGCAATACTGTGTAACCAGAATATAGTTTTCCTTTTCCATGTTATCTCAATTTAGAAAGTTCCGTGAAAAGCTCTTTTTCCTTATCGGTCAGGTTTTTAGGTAGGGTTATCTTGTACGTTATATAGAGGTCGCCGGACTGGTTTTCCTTTTTGTACTTGGGCATGCCTTTGCCTTTTAGCTTTACTTTGGTATCGCTTTGCGTTTCGGGCTTTACATTTAGCTTGACCTTTCCGCTTAAGGTATCGACCTGTATCTCTCCGCCCAACAAGGCTTTATATAAATCAATTTCCTCAGTTTTATACAAGTCGTCTCCAACCCGTTGAAAAGCGGTGTTGTTGAATACTTGAAAGGTTAGGTACAGATCGCCTTTCGGGCCGCCGTTTGTTCCTTCGCTTCCGTACCCTTTTATTTTGATGGTCTGCCCGTCTTCGACCCCGGCGGGAATGGTGAGACGAATTTTGGTTGCCCCAAGGTCGATGGTCTGCTTTTGGGAACTGAGAATGTCCGTCAAGTTCAAACGAAGCGTTGCGTTAAAGTCCTGTCCCTTAAATTGACGTGAACTTCTACTGTTACTTCTTGTTGAACCTCCGCTCGCACCTCCGAACATGGATTCGAAAAAATCCGAAAACTCACTTCCGGAAAAATTGCCGGAACCTTGTTGCGGGCGACCGCCGCCAAAACCACCGCCGAATCCACCTGAGGCGGATTGCCGTTTTTGGGCTTCCTCATAAGCATCGGCATGTTGCCATTCTTTTCCGTATTTATCGTATTTCTTGCGTTTTTCGGGGTCGCTAAGGACTTCGTTGGCCTCGTTGATCTGTTGGAATTTTTGCTGGGACTCCATGTCGTCAGGATTCAAATCCGGGTGGTGCAAGCGCGCCAGTTTACGATATGCTTTCTTAATATCGGCCTCGGATGCTTTTTTGTCCAACCCGAGAACTTTGTAGTAATCGATAAAATCCATACCTTTTATTTGTAGATTGAAAAGTATAAAAAGTTGATGGGATACATGAACGCTTTAGGTGATTTTGTGAACTTATGTTGAAATTAGGAAGTTGGTTCATTAGGTATGAGTTGTTATTTTGATTTTAGTCATCGGTCATCGGTCATCGGTCATCGGTCATCGTTCGGCAGAAAACCGTCCCACTATCAACAAACCGTCCCTTTTCATTGTTAATTACTTTACCGGTTAGGGGTTTCCTATTTTTAAGAACCGCCCTATCTTTAGCGGCACTTGCAAAATTCTGCCCATGTCCGACGAAAGCCAATATGACGAAAGCCAATATACCGAAGAAAATATCCGCTCGCTCGATTGGAAAGAACATATCCGCCTGCGGCCCGGTATGTACATCGGTAAATTGGGCGACGGGTCTTCCGCAGATGACGGCATTTATATCCTATTAAAAGAGACCATCGACAACTGTATCGATGAATTTGTGATGGGGGCGGGCAAGATTATCGAGATTTCCATTCAAGGTGACCGCGTTATTGTGCGGGATTATGGCCGGGGAATTCCCTTGGGAAAGATTGTCGATGTGGTTTCGAAAATGAATACTGGGGGCAAGTACGATTCGCGAGCGTTTAAAAAATCCGTAGGCTTAAATGGGGTCGGTACCAAGGCGGTGAACGCCTTATCCAGTTTTTTTCGAGTGGAAAGTACCCGTGACGGCAAATCTAAGTCCGCAGAATTTGCGATCGGGGAGCTTCAGGACGAAGAATTGCTCGACGAAACCACCAGAAGGCGGGGTACCAAGATCACCTTT
>NZ_JBGTHY010000249.1:0-2148 GCF_041745955.1 Pricia sp. | reverse complement strand
GCGTACGACAATGCCGAAATGCAGGCCATTACCATCGAACATCCTGATTACGGGTCGCAGTGGCGCCAAGCGGACTACGATTTCCTTATGAGCAAGGAATGTGCCGATATCATAAAAGCGCAAAACATTAAAATGGTAACCTGGAGGGAACTTCGGGACAAGGTTACCCGGGCAAAATAGTTCAACTTCCGGCGTTCGACCTATTGAATTCGAGAACGGTGGTACCATTGGAGAACATGAGATTTTCTTCCTGTATCCCGAAGCTGAAACCGGTATCGGTAATACGTCTTAAAAATTCGTCTTCGATCGTTGAACCGGGGCAGGCCCTTCTTGTGGATACGACCTTACCGAAGTTCAAAGTGGTATCCGGAAGGAAACCATAGCAACAACCTGGACATCAACATCAGCGAAGGCGATTTTTTACAGGCCTATAGCAATGGGACTTCGAACAATCCACAAGCGTTGGTGGAGATTGCTTGGAGAAAATAAATATTAGGCATTTTCACCTCCGCTTATAGACGGGGTACTTGCCCTATTTTTTTTATTAATGATTACCTGCTGGTTTTTCGTTCTCCTTTGTTCCCGAAGCGACAAATATTCCGCCAAAATTAAATGAATCATCTACTTTATAGTCGGAAATTTTCGTTTTAAATATTGCCAGATCGGTCTAAAAAATTCGCCCTTCCCAATCCATTTGGCGCAGTGGAAGGGTAGCTGTCACCGGCCGCCATCGCGCCCCTGATCCAAATGGAACGGAATCCTTTTTTCCATGTTAGGGCCCTTGAATCATCCGCCCCATCAAAATTCCCACTTTTTTATCACAATATTTCCCGCACCGTCAACTTATTTTGGCTTTATGCCAAAATCAGGACCAAATGTTCCGTTCGAGCTGGATTTGAAAGTTCAAATAAACGTGGGATTAATTACACCTTGAAATAAGAAGTAGACTCCCATAAAACGTTCGTTTTATGAGACAGTTTTCCAGCGATTCTGGTCGAACCAAAGCCCTTACTTCTTTGCCTTGTTCTTTGTAAGTACTAACCAGATTTGCACCGACCGGGCCTGTTGCACCTACTACCGGTACTTTTGCCATGGTAGATTATATTTAGGGTGTAAAGAATACTAAGTTATTCCAATTCAATCGGTTTCCATTGCCACCCTTTATCTTTCTTTATAATATGACCAAGGCTTGGAAAAGGTGGAAAATGCTGGGCATGTACCAGCGCTTTTCTTTCAACAACTAAATCACAGATCTTTCGTCTGCTGTCGGCCGCTATATCCGGCATCATATCAAAGACCATTACCAAATCAGGTCGCTCCAACAGAAACGGAAAAACCACCGTATCGCTGGTAAAAAACAATTCTTCCCCTTCAGAGGAAAAAGAAATTGCCATGTGGCCCGGAGTGTGCCCTGGGGCAAAGTGTAGCAAAACACCGGGTAAAATTTCGATTTCCTTGGTTATAAATTCAATACGATCCTTAATTGGGCCAAGCTGTCCATGAGCTATCTTCATGAATATTTCAGTAGGGACGATTTTGGATAAATGCGCATCAACCTTCTTGGATGCTTCTTCAGAGAACCAGAAATCCCACTCAACTTTCCACATAATATATCGTGCATTGGGATAGTTTGGTTTGCCTTCTTCATTTAATGTCCCTCCAATATGATCGGGATGTGCATGGGTGATAATTACGGTGTCAACATCTTCCGGTCTAATGCCGGCCAATTTCAGGTTATGCACCAATTTACCCGTATTTGGTCCCAATGTACCGGCGCCCATGTCCGCTAGTATTTTGTGCTCACCAGTGTCGACAAAAAGGAACGTATAAGGGGAGGTAAGCTTATCCAACGGGATATGATGATGGTGCAAAAGTTCTTTTACCTTATCCTCTGGAAGCCCGGAAAACATGAGTTTGGGATCATAATCATAGCTGCCATCACTAACGGAAATGCATTCAAACCGACCGACTTTGAATCGGTAGAACCCTTTTTGAAGTAGTTGTCTGGTTGTTGGTTGCATGCTGTAATTTAGATTTTGTGGTCAAGGTTACAATCTAATCCAAATTCGGCCTTGTTATGCTATCTATGCCGATCAATTCATATGAACTCAACTTTTTGCATAATCATTTACAGAGGTCAAATGAATT